>NZ_WVTE01000026.1:0-17560 GCF_009939605.1 Rhodococcus sp. YH1
CAGCACGGCCCGTCCGGTGGCGGGGTGTGCTCGTAGCCGGGGTAGCAGGGCAGTACCTGCGGCGCGGGCGCCGGCGGTGCCGGGGCTGGTGCGGGGGGTGAGCCGGCCGGAAGGCAGGGTCCGTCCGGTGGCGGGGTGTGCTCGTAGCCGGGGTAGCAGGGCAGTACCTGCGGCGCGGGCGCCGGCGGTGCCGGGGCTGGTGCGGGTGGTGAGCCGGCCGGAAGGCAGGGTCCGTCCGGTGGCGGGGTGTGCTCGTAGCCGGGGTAGCAGGGCAGTACCTGCGGCGCGGGCGCCGGCGGTGGCGGTGCAGGTGGCGGTGCCGGTGCCGGTGGCGGTGCGGATCGGGGTGTGGGTGCCGGTGGGGCCGCCTCCCGAAGCGGAGGAGCCTCGGCGGCCGGAGCTTCCGTCCGAGGTGTCGCTGGTTCCGGCGGCACCTCGTCCGCACCTGTCGGGGTGGTCGGTGGCGACGGTGTCGGCGCGGCCGGCCGCGCCGCGATCGGGAGCGGAGCGGGGTCGGCGCCCTCGGACGAGGGCGATATCGCGCCGAGTGCCATGCTGCCGACGACGAAAACGGCGATGATCGCCGCCAGCGCGAGGCCTGCGACCAGGATGCGCCGGCTCCAGTCGACCGGAACGATCGTGGTCGAGGCCCTGTGGGCGGGTCGCTGCGATGTTGCCGCGGTGCGCGCGGCAGCGGCCAGCTCGCCCACCGATCCGTAACGCCGCGCGGGTTCGGCTGCCGTTCCGCGGGCGATCACGTCGACCATACCGGCGGGCAGGGTCGAGAGCACCGACGACGATTGCGGTGGCAACGTCGGTCCGCTCGACGACTGGAAGAGTCGGCCGGTGAGGCATTCGTACAGCACGGTGGTCAGGCCGTAGACGCCCGACGCCGCGCCGGGATGTGGGGGGAACCCCACATCGGTGAGGCAGATCAGCCCATCGTCCTGCACGAGGACGTTCGCCGACGTCACCTCCTGCTCGACCAGTCCGGCCGCGTGCACGGCCTCGAGGGCCGACGCCAGCTGCTCGACGACGTCGACCGCGCGCGGCACCTCCATTGCGCCGGTGGCCCGGAGCATCGCCTGCAGGCTCGTGCCCTGGACGATCGTCGTTGCGAGGAAGAGCCGGCTGCCGATCTGCCCGAAGTCGTGGATCGGAACCACATGCGGGTTCCGGATGCGCGCTGCGATCTCGGCTTCCCGTTCGAAACGAGCGCGGTAGTCGTCGTCCTCGGTCGCCTCCGGCGGCAGCGCCCGCACGGCGACGTGCCGATGCGTGATCGTGTCGAACGCGGCCCACACCTCGCCGGTCGCATCCACCGACAGTGGACGGTCCAGGCGATACCTGCCGAACAGGGCACCAACTTGCATATGTCACTCTCCGCCCCTGGAAATTGCCGCGGTTGCGGAACTGTGCGCCGGGGAGGGGAGGGTCGACCGCCTCCTCCACCGGCAGTCTATGCGGCGGATCCGGATGGTGTCGCGCTCGGCTGGGAACCGCCCACCTACGCTGCTACTTTCGATCGGGCGGGCAGCGAGATTCCTCGCGGATACGCGGACATACGCATCCGCGGAAGCGGGCCCCGGGATGCTCGGAGATTCCGTACGGGGACCTCAGGCGGCCGGCTGCTTCGCTGTCGGGACCGCTGCCCGCGAGAAGCGCATGGCGCCGTCCTCGAGGCCGCCGCGGCGCATCATCACCAGGTCGCGGACGTAGTTCTGGAACAGTCGCCACGGAGCCGCGGGGCCCTGCTTGGGGAGCGAATCGATGCTGCGCAGTACGTACCCGGACGCCAGATCGACCAGCGGTGACGCGGCCGTTGTGGAGGCGGGAGCGGTCGGGGTGCAGTAGGCGTACCCGCGCGCGTCCATGTGCCGCAGCAGGCGGCACACGTATCCGGCGACGAGGTCGGCCTTCAATGTCCAGGACGCGTTGGTGTATCCCACGGTGAACGCCAGGTTGGGGACACCGGAGAGCATCATCCCCTTGTACGCCAGCGTCTTTCCCATCTCCACGTCGCGACCGTCGACGCGTACGGCCATCCCGCCGAGCAGGAGCAGGTTCAGCCCCGTCGCGGTGACGACCACGTCGGCCTCGAGTTCCTGACCCGAGGCGAGCCGGATTCCGTTCTCCGTGAACGTGCCGATCGTGTCGGTCACGACCGTCGCCCGGCCCTCGCGCAGGGCCTTGAACAGGTCGCCGTCGGGAACGAAACACACCCGCTGGTCCCACGGGTCGTACCGCGGCCGGAAATGGACATCCACCTCGTAGTCCGCGGGCAGGTGGCTCAGCACGCCCTTGCGCAGCAGCCTCTTGACCAGAGCCGGCCGGCGCCGGCTCAACTGGAAGAAGGCCATGCTGCCCAGCACGTTGGCCCAGCGGACGATCGGATAGGCGATCTTCGACGGCACCCGGCCGAGCAGCGCACCGGCGACGGGGTCGATCGAAGGCCGTGACATGACGTAGCTCGGGGAGCGCTGCAGCATCGTCACGTGTGCGGCCGACTCCGCGAGCGCCGGGACGAGGGTCACCGCGGTGGCGCCGCTGCCGATGACGACAACGCGCTTGCCGGTGCAGTCCAGGTCCTCGGGCCAGTGCTGCGGATGCACGAGCGTGCCGGTGAACCGTTCGACGCCGGGCAGTTCGGGGGTGAATCCCTCGTCGTAGCGGTAGTAGCCCGAGTTGACGAACAGGAAGCCGCACGTGAGACGAATGCGCTCGCCGGTGTCGGTGCGCTCGGCCGTCACGGTCCAGCGGGCCTCGGGCGTGGACCACTCGGCGCGGACCACACGATGGTGGAACCGGACCTTCTCGTCGATGCCGCGGGTCCGCGCGGTGCGACGGACGTAGTCGCGGATGGACGGGCCGTCGGCGAAGGTTTCTGGTTCGGTCCAGGGCTGGAACGAGTACCCCAGGGTGAACATGTCGGAGTCGGAGCGGATGCCCGGGTAGCGGAACAGGTCCCAGGTGCCTCCGATGGCGTCGCGCGCCTCGAGGACGGTGTAGCTCTTGTCCGGGCATTCGTCCTGCAGATGGCAGGCCGCGCCGATCCCGGAGAGTCCGGCGCCGACGATCAGGACGTCGACGTGCTCGTCGTGCATCGCGCTTCTCCGTTCCCCGAGGTCTCGGCGACCGAGGTGGGTGACGCAGAACACTATCAACGGGCGGGCGATCGGCCAACGGCCTCGGCGCGGACAGCACACGCCCGCGCACGACGCACCGCACACGGCCGTCCGGAAGGTGTGAAGTCAGCGGCGGCGCCGCAGCGCCCCCTGCAACGCTGCGGTGCCACCGATGCCTGCTGCCAGCACGAACAGCAGCAGGACGACATTGGCGGTCACGGCTGCACCCGCCGTGCCGCGGTCCGGAGGTCGCACCCGCGGTGTGCCGCCTCGAATGCCGGACCGAAGGTGTCGAAGCACGCGATCCGGTCCTCGAATCCCGCGTCCCGTACCGCGCGCTGCACCGCCGCACCGCCGGCGACGGTGATGTTCGCGCCCCGCTCGCGGAGCAGCGACTCGGCCCGCTCGAGCAGTGCCGCGGTGTCGCACTCGACGGCGGTGACCTGCAACAGGTCCAGTACCACGCCTCGACCCCGCACGACGGCCTCGCGCAGGACCGAGTGCAGCACCGGCGCGGCGCCCTCGTCGACGCTCCCTGACACCTGCACCACGACGGGACCGCCCGGCGGTTCGTCGACGTCGATGCAGACCCGGGTCCCGTCGCCGGAGAAGTCGTCGAACAGCGCGGTGTCGAGCAGCGACGACGAATACCGGTGCGGTGCGTCCAGGATGGAGCGCAGATAGACCATGGCTGTTCCTCCGATGATTCCGACTGCTGGAGCAGCGCCCGGTCGGGGGACAGGGGAGCGCAGCAATCGCCTCCACGAGACGAGAACCGGCTGCTTCTCAACCTTGTTCGCAACAGTAACGTCTCGGCCCTGTGCCCGGCGGCCGAATCTGTGAAATTTCCGTGAAGATCCCGGGAGTTCCTTCAGCGCGCTCCGGAGCGCGTGGACCGCACCGCCTGCCGCGGTTCCGGCACGCACCGCTCATAGGTGCGCACGGCGTCGGCGGCGGACCGGTCCCACGAGTAGCGGGTGCTCGCCCGGTCGTGGCCGGCGAGACCGAAGGCGGTGCGCTGGACGTCGTCGGTGAGCAGGCCGTGCAGGGCCGCAGCGACGGCCTCGGATGCGTGCGGGGGCACCAGCGTGCCCGTCACCCCGTCGACGACCGTGTCGAGCAGGCCGCCGACGGCGGTCGCGACGACGGGCCGCCCGCAGGCCATCGCCTCCAGCGGCACGATGCCGAGCGGTTCGTACCAGGGAGTGCACACCACCACGTCCGCCGACCGCAGCAGCGCGGGCATGTCCTTCCGGGGCACGGGCCCGGTCATCCGCACCCGGTCCCGCACACCGTGCTGTTCGGCGACGGCGCGCAGGCGGGCGGCCTCGGCATCGTCGGCGAGGTCGCCGTCCACCGGTCCGCCGGCGATCACCAGTTCCGTGTCGGGGAGCAGGGCCAGGGCCCGGATCGCGACGTCGAAGCCCATGCGCGGCACGAGGGGGCCCACGGTGACGATGCGGTGCCCGGCCCCGCGCGCCCGATCCCCGGGGCCGGTGGGCGTGAAGAGCTCGAGGTTCACGCCGCAGGGCACGACGGACGTGCGGGTGCGGGGCAGACCCAGCGTGGCGAGCTCGAACACCTCTTCCGAGCAGGTGGCGGCCACCCGGCTCGCGCCCAGGGCCAGGAGCCGCTCGACGCGGATCCGGCTCGACGGGCCGGCGTCCGCGCTGCCCTGGTGCCGGCGCTCGACCACGCCCAGGGTGTGGAAGGTCTGCACCGTGGGCACCCGGGCGTTGCGGGCGGCGAGCTGGGTCGCGATGCCCGACATCCAGAAGTGGGCGTGGGCGACGTCGGGCCGGTCCTTCGTCCATGCGCGTTCGAGGAAGGTGCCGAACTCGCCCATCCGCGGGAGGAGCTCGTCCGCCGGCAGGCGGGTGGGTGGCCCGGCGGGGACGTGGACCACCTCGTACCCCTCTTCGGTCCGGGCTCGTTCGGGAAGATCGGGGTCGTCGCGACGGGTGTAGACGGTGACGTCGTGTCCCGCCCGCACCAGCGCCGCCGACAGTTCGGCGACGTGCACGTCCCGGCCGCCGGAGTCTGCGTCGCCCGGGGCCGCCAGGAGGCGTGCGTGCTCGGACACCATCGCAATCTTCATGGCCCTTCCCTCCTGCGGGTTGCCGCGCTCGTCACCTCGTCGATCAGCGCGTACCGCCCGCAGCGGCCCCGCGCCCACGGCCCGCCGTCGAGGAGGGACGGCAACGGGTCCTGGGACCCCTGAACGTGTGAGGGCGTCCACGAGCCGTGGATCTGCCACGGAAGCACGTTCGGTGGGTGCGCCATGGGCACAGGGTTACCGATTCTGCGGCGGGTAAAACCGAGGAGGCGGAATCGTCTCGGACGCACGCGTGCCTCGATCCGGCGAACGTTCACCGATGCCGGACCCCGGAGGCGTGGGTGGAGATGTCCGCCTCCGCTGCGCGACGGCACGGCGATGTTCGCGCCGATCCGCCACCCTCGCCACCGGCACTCAGACCTTGTGGCCGCCGCTGTGGGCGCGAGGTGGCCGGCCGGTGGCCGCACCCGGACCGGCGGCTGCGGGTGGTCACCGCGAGGTGGGGCGGTGGGTATGGACGGCGTGGCCGGCGATGTGGCGCGCGGTGTTGACCAGCGCCACGTGGCTGAAGGCCTGGGGCACATTGCCGAGCTGCCGACGGGCGTGCGGGTGATACTCCTCGGCGAGCAGCCCGACGTCGTTGCGCACCGACAGCAACCGCTCGAACAGGGCGTGGGCGTCGCGAGTGCGGCCGGCGCCGTACAGGGTGTCCGCGAGCCAGAAGCTGCAGGCCAGGAACGCGCCTTCCGGTTCGGCGATGCCGTCGACGTGGTCGAGCTCCGGTCGGTACCGCAGCAGGAAGCCGTCCCGGCTGAGCTCACGCTCGACGCTGACAACGGATCGTCGCACCGTCAGGCTGTAGAGATGACCGACACCTGGTGGCTGCTCCCCGTTGCCGTGCTCGGAGGCCTGATGCTGGTGTGGCTGAGCCTGGTGATGATGTTGTGGGTCGGCAAACTCGACGAGGTGGGGATCCAGGAGATGGCGCGACTGCTTCCCGACGTGGGTCGCTTGATGCGGCGACTGGCCGCCGACCCCGGTCTACCCCGCGGAGTACGGATACGGCTGCTGCTGGCGCTGGGATACCTGTTGCTGCCGTTCGACCTGGTCCCGGACTTCGTTCCCATCCTCGGCTACGCGGACGATGCGGTGATCGTCGCGCTCGCATTGCGATCGGTCATCCGCCGGGCAGGAGCGGGTGCCCTGGAAAAGCACTGGCCGGGAACTGCGGACGGGCTCGCGGTCGTGCGCCGCCTGGTCGGGATTCGCTCAGCGTGAATCACATGTCCGGGCGACATCGAGGACGCCACGAGGTGCGTACGGGGGACGTTCCTCGCGGACGGGCGCGACGTCGTCCATCGAAGACGGTAGAGCCCGTTACCTCAGGAGATAAACTGCGGGACAGCGACATTCGCGCACGATCGGTTGGGATCCCCGCCGGTTCCGAAAAATGTGAACAACCGAAATCAGCCATCACGTTCGACCGGAGCTCATTGGCGGTACCCCTCGGTGGGCGCGTGGACCGATTCAACCTCAGACGTGCAGGGTGGGACGGTAGATGAGCTCTTGGATGTGGCCGTCGAGCGTCCGGCTCTCGATCAGCTCGAGGTCGAAATCGGCCGCACCTCGGAAGATCGGGTCCAGTCCGGTTCGACCGGTGATCACCGGGAAAAGGGTCATCTGGATGCGGTCGACCAGACCCGCGGCCATCAGCGCCCGGTTCATCGACAGGCTGCCGTGCGAGCGCAACGGCACCGTGGACTCCTCCTTGAGCCGGGCTACGACGTCGACGGCGTCGCCGCTCACGACGGTCGCGTCCGGCCAGTCGAGCGGTTCTTCCAGGGTGGTCGACACCACAGTTGCCGGCAAGTTCCTCATCCGCGTGACCCATGGGTCACGCACTTCGGACTCCTCGGTGCTCGCGGCCAGCATCCGCGCGAATGCCCGGTACGTGTTCGCTCCGAACACCATCCGCTGCTGCTTGCCGTACAACGCGAGGCGGTGGCCGAGCAACTCCGGGCCTTGCTTGCCCCAATAGCCGCTCCAGTTGCCGCCGGCGGTGCCGAAGCCGTCGAGGCTGGAGAAGACGTCGAAGGTATAGGTGGAGGTCATGATTCTCTCCTCGAGTGCGGTTGATCCGGTACAGGAGACAGACCGGGAACCACGGCGAGACTCATCGTCGTGGGACTGCTGGGGTCGACCGCCTGGATGCAGGTCCCGGCCCGGGCAGGGGACGGTAGAGGTAAGTTCGGCGCCGAGATCGATTCGGTGGTCATGGCGTGCTTTTCAGCCGAGGCTGGACGGAGCCGATCGCGTGCCGGGTGCGGTCACCCCGGCGTGGTGGGTGTGGTGCAGCGTGGTCGGGGAGACGCCGAATCGGGTGACGAACGCTTGCCGGAGGGTTTCGCCGGAGCTGAAGCCGCACCGGCGGGCGATCTGCGACAGCGGCAGGTCGGTGGTGGTCAGCAGGTCGGCTGCGATCTCGAGCCGGATCCGGCGAACGGCTGCGGCGGGCGGTTCGCCGACGTGGCGGTGGAACAACCGGGGGAGCTGGCGGACGCTGACCCCGGCGTGGTCGGCGAGAGTTGCCGCGGTCAAATCGGCCCCCGGGTGCGCGACGATGTGGTCGAGCAACCGGCGTACCAAGGCGTGATCGGGACGCGGCGCGGCAGTGAATATGCTCATCTGCGCTTGGTTTCCCGGTCGCTGCAGGTAGGTGGCCATCCCCATGGCCACCCGGCGGGCCAGTTCGGCGCCGTGGTCTTCCTCGATGTAGGCCAGGGTCAGATCCAGCGAGGCCGTTACCCCACCCGAGGTGGCGATCGGACCGTCGCGGATGAAGATCGGGGCCGCGTCGACCGTCACCGCCGGGTAGCGGACGGCAAGTTCGTCGGCGTACCGCCAGTGGGTGGTGGTCCGGCGCCCGTGCAGCCGGCCGGTCTCGGCGAGCACGGTCGCGCCGGTGCATACCGATCCGATCCGGGTGGTTTGTTGCGCCAGCCGGCGCAGGTGCCGGATGAGGGCGGTGTTACCGGTGTCGGTGTCGGCGAGGGCATCGAGCCGAGCCTGGACCCCGCGCCATGACCGACGGACTCTGAGCACGGCGGTGATCGGGGACGTTCGAGCGCTGGGCGCAGGGTTGGAGCGCTCCTACCCTGTGTACCTGCGCGGTAGGTTGAAATTCCGCGTCGGTCAGATCGTGTACGTGGCGTTCTCCCTCGACGAGAGCGTGATGGGTTTGGCCTTCCCGAAGGAGGAGCGGGCGGCGCTGGTCGCGGGCGATCCACGCAAGTTCCAAATGCCATCGGCGTCGGAACTGCGCTTCAACTGGGTCCACGCAGATCTTGCGTCACTGGAACCCACCGAGGCCCGCGAGCTCGTCGTCGACGCGTGGCGCATGGTCGTCCCCCACACCCCTTTCCGAGGCTCGGGGCCCCTCTCCGATTCGGCAAGTCGAGCATTTCAACGCGCCGGGCTGGGACCATGCTTCCGGAAGGAGACCGGAATCGGACCCGAGGCATCGTCCGGGGGCTCTACCGTGTGATTGATGAGGAAGGCGAGGTATTCGGCGCTGCATCTGTGGTGTCCTTCCCGGCCGTGTGTGGGTGGTGTTGTGCCGCGCTCGGTGGCGGCGTTGGCGGCGGTGGCAGTTGCGACGGCTGGGTGTGCGTCGATGCGCGGGGGTGTGGAGGGTGATTTCGGGCGGGCGGCTCTCCAGATCGGGTCGGCGGCGGCGTCGAGCCGGCTGAGCCTGACGATGTTCGCGGACGGACGGAATACGGTAGCGGCGACCGACACCGCACTGGGCGACATGCTCGAGGAGGTCGATCAGGCGGCTTCCTCGACGGCGGATCGGGCAGTCGAGTCCTCCGACCAGGCGCACATCCGTGCCGAGGTACTGCAGTGGGCTGAAATCGTGCTGGATGACATCGTCCGGGGCCGGGACATCGTCGCCGGCATCGGCCCTGCGACGGAGTTGCCCGCCCTCGCAACCGCGCTCGGGGAGGCGGGGAATCGACTCCAGGCCCTCGGCGAGGAACTCGAGGGTGCAGGATGAGAGGGATTTTTGCGGTCGCCCTGGGCATTCTCACCGCTATCGGCGGGTTTCTCGATATCGGGGATCTGGTCACCAACGCGGTCGTCGGATCCCGGTTCGGGTTGTCCTTGGCCTGGGTGGTGCCGGTCGGGGTGCTGGGGATCTGTGTGTTCGCGCAGATGTCCGGGCGAGTAGCCGCAGTCAGTGGCCGGGCCACGTTCGAGATCATCCGCGAACGTCTCGGACCGCGGATGGCGGTGGCGAACCTCGGAGCCTCGTTTCTGATCAACCTGCTGACCCTGACTGCCGAGGTCGGTGGTGTCGCGTTGGCGCTGCAGTTGGCGAGCAGCGTGAACCCGAAGCTATGGATTCCGGTGGCGGCGCTGGCCGTGTGGTTGGTGATCTGGCGGGTGAAGTTCTCGGTGATGGAGGACGTGACCGGCCTCGTGGGACTGTGCCTGATCATGTTCGCGGTGGCGGTCTTTCTTCTCGGTCCGGACTGGGGGACGCTCGCCGACCAGGCTTTCACCCCGTCCCTCGACCAGGGTGAAACTGTCGGCGCCTACTGGTATTACGCGATCGCGTTGTTCGGTGCCGCGATGACACCGTATGAGGTGTTCTTTTTCTCCTCGGGTGCGGTGGAGGAGAAATGGACGGTGCAGGATCTGGCGACCTCCCGGCTCAACGTCCTCGTCGGGTTCCCGCTCGGCGGCATCTTGTCGGTCGCGATCGCGGCATTGTCGGCGACGGTGTTCCTTCCCGGAGGAGTCGAGGTGGTGAGCCTGTCGCAGGTCGTCGTCCCGGTCGCGGAGGCGGGCGGCAAGCTGGCGGTAGCGGTGATCCTCGTCGGGATCGTGGCGGCGACGTTCGGTGCCGCGCTCGAGACCACGCTGTCCGGGGGGTACACCTTGGCGCAGTTCCTGGGGTGGTCGTGGGGAAAATTCCGCCGGCCCGCCGAAGCAGCCCGGTTCCACCTGACCATGCTGGTGTTGCTGATCGTTGCGGTGGGTGTGCTCATGACCGGGGTGGATCCGATTCTGGTCACCGAGTATTCGGTGGTGTTCTCCGCGATCGCGTTGCCATTGACGTATCTTCCGGTGCTGATCATCTCCAATGACCCGCAGTACATGGGTGAGCATGTCACCGGGCCGGTGATCAACGCGATCGGCACGCTGTATCTGGTCGTTATCGTCGCCGCCTCGGCGGCGGCGATACCGTTGATGATTCTCACGGGAGCTGGGCAATGACGACGACACCTGAACCCGCCGAGGCGCCGGTCACGCACAGCGGTCGTCTGATCGATGCCCGGCTGCATCTGCTGGATCGACAGATTCTCGACTGCAACGAGGTGCCTGTCGCGACTGTCGATGACATCGAACTGGCCGGCATGGAGTTCGGATCTGCGCTCGATCCGGCGGCGCCGCCGCGGATCGACGCGATCCTCACCGGTTCCACATTGGCGACTCGAATCTTCGGGGGACGACCACCGCGGGCGCGATTGCAGCGCATCCACTGGTCCGATGTCCTCACCGTGGGTGTCACCGTCGGACTGCGGGTCCGCTCGGAATCATTGGACGCGACCTGGACCGAACGCTGGGTACGCGATCACATCATCGGGCACATCCCGGGAGGTCGGCATGCTCCTGAGTGATCTGCTGGACCTGCCCGTTCATGACCAGGACGACCGCCGGATCGGATGGATCATCGACCTCCGTTTCCGGATCCTCGACACCTCCGCCGCCGACGAGACGATTGCTCGCCCTCAGCTGATGGGGGTACTGGTCAGTCCTCGGCGCCGCAGTTCCTACCTCGGATTCGAACGGGCCGACGTACGCTCCCCCCGTCTGCTGGCCGGGTGGATCCGGTGGCGTCACCGCGACACCTACCTGGTCCCTTGGACCGATGTGGAGCAGGTACAGACCAGTGCCCTCACCCTGCGCCGCGGATACCGACGACGACCACCACAGCTGAACCCATAGATCACTGATCCCGACGGGGTGGGGTCCGCGCTGTCGGCAACCGTCGACGATAGAACATCCGGCCGGCGAACGCGGCCGTTCACGTCGAGCACACTGCCCCGGTACGGCACATGGGCAGGTGCAGCCCATGGCATGTTTGGTCCGTTGCCCGGTGGGTAGCGCCATCGGTATGACGCGCACAGACCGGACCCGGCAGCCGTGGGGCTCCCGCACGCCCTACGGCCCCGGCGAGCCGTGGCCGACCCGGGTCGACATTTACCTCGCCGAGGGGGTGGGCGAGGACGACGTCGACGCCTGGGTGCAGTCGGCGACGATCCTGCACTCGAACGGCGACGGGCTGGACATCGCCGTCAAGGACGGGCGCATCGTCGGTGTCCGTGGCCGGGCGGTGGACCGGGTCAACCACGGTCGCCTCGGTCCGAAGGATCTGTTCGGCTGGCAGGCGAATCATTCACCGGACCGGCTGACCACGCCGCTGATCCGGCGAGCCGGCACGCTCGTGGCGACCGACTGGGACACGGCGATGGAGGACGTCGCCGGGCGCACCAGGGCGCTGCTGAGCGAACGCGGCCCGAGTTCGATCGGCTTCTACACCACCGGTCAGCTGTTCCTCGAGGAGTACTACACGCTGGCGCTGATCGGGCACGGCGGCATCGGCACCAACCACATGGACGGCAACACCCGGCTGTGCACGGCGACGGCGGCCGCGGCGCTGAAGGAATCCTTCGCGTGCGACGGCCAGCCCGGCTCCTACACCGACCTCGACCATGCCGACGTGATTGCCCTCTACGGCCACAACATGGCCGAGACCCAGAGCGTGCTGTGGACCCGTGTGCTCGATCGGCTCGCCGGCCCGAACCCGCCGGCGATCGTCTGCGTCGACCCCCGGCGCACGCCGGTCGCCCGCGCGGCCACCGTGCACCTGGCGCCGCGGCCCGGCACCAACGTGATGCTGATGAACGGTCTGCTGCACGAGATTGTGCGCAACGGCTGGATCGACCGGGATTACATCGACGCCCACACCGTCGGCTTCGCCGAGTTGGAGAAGCAGCTCGAGGACTACTCTCCGCAGCGGGCCGCCGAGGTGTGCGACGTCCCCCTGGCGGACCTGCGGGAGGCTGCCCGCCTCCTCGGCCGCGCCGAGCGATTGCTGTCCACGGTCCTGCAGGGCTTCTACCAGTCGCATCAGGCCACCGCCGCGGCCGTGCAGGTCAACAACGTCCACCTGATCCGCGGCATGCTCGGCAAGCCTGGGTGCGGGGTGTTGCAGATGAACGGCCAGCCGACCGCACAGAACACCCGCGAATGCGGTGCCGACGGCGACCTGCCGGCGTTCCGGAACTGGGCCAACGACCAGCACATCGAGGACCTGGCACGCGTGTGGAACATCGATCCGATGCAGATCCCGCACTACACCGCCCCCACCCATCTGATGCAGATGATGCGCTACGTCGAGGACGGTTCGATCCGTTTCCTCTACGTCAACGGCACCAACCCGGCGGTGTCGTTGCCGGAACTCGGCCGCATTCGCGAGATTCTGTCCCAGGACAGGCTGTTCCTGGTGGTGCAGGACATCTTCCTGTCCGAGACGGCGCAGCTCGCCGACGTCGTCCTGCCGGCCGCCACGTGGGGCGAGAAGACGGGTACGTTCACCAATGCCGACCGGACCGTGCACCTGTCGGAGAAGGCCGTCGACCCGCCGGGGCAGGCCCGCCCCGATCTCGACATCTTCCTCGACTACGCGCACCGGGTCGGCTTGCAGGACAAGGACGGACAACCGCTGGTCAAGTGGTCCACACCGGAGGAGGCGTTCGAGGGCTGGAAGCGGTGCACGGCGGGGCGGCCGTGCGACTACACCGGGCTGTCGTACGACAAGCTCCGTGGCGGCAGCGGCATCCAATGGCCCTGCAACGACGAGCATCCCGACGGCACCGAACGCCTCTACGTCGACGGGAAGTTCTGGAGCTCACCGGAATACTGCGAGAGCTACGGCCGTGACATGGTCACCGGAGCCCCGCTCGAGCCGACCGAATACCAGGCGATGAATCCGTTCGGCAAGGCGGTGATCAAGGCAGGCGAATATCTGCCTCCGCACGAGGGGGTCTCGAAGGAGTTCCCCTACCTGCTCACCACGGGCCGGACGCTGTATCACTTCCACACCCGCACCAAGACGGGGCGCGCACCGCAGCTGCAGCACGCGGCCCCGGAGGTGTGGGTGGAAATGTCCGCTTCCGACGCGCAGCGGCACGGGTGGTCGGAGGGCGACCTGCTGCGCATCACCACCCCACGCGGCCGGGTGGAGGCGCGGTTGCGGATCAGTGGCATCCGTCCCGGCGTGCTGTTCCTGCCGTTCCACTACGGCTACTGGGACACACCCGGCGGCCACGAGCCGGGCAGCGCCGAGGGGCGGGCCGCCAACGAACTCACGATCACCGACTGGGATCCGGCGTCGAAGCAGCCGCTGTTCAAGACCGGAGCCGCCCGTGCCGAGCGCCTCCTGGCCGGCGACGGCACGCCGTCCGCCGCGCCGACGATCACCGCGTCTCAACCGGTGGTTGCCGGTATTCCGGAGACCGTGGGCGGTTCCGCGGCCACCGCGACCGAGACAGTCGTCGACATGAGTGGAGGCGCATCGTGAACAAGGTGGGTCTGGCGATCCGGGAACTGCATCGCGCCGAGAACGACCTGGCCGGGGAGCTGCTGCAGGTCGCGGACCGGCAGAAGGCCGACCACGAGATCTTCTACCTGGGGCGTGATCTCGCCCGCTGGTCCCAGCAGCACGTGCGCGACCTCGCGCGGGTCGGGCGGAACTACGGGCTCGACCTCGACGCCGAGCCCGAGGAGGGCCGCACGATCCCGGCGCGACTGCGGCAGAAGGGCAGCGAACTGCTCGGCCGGCACCACGAGCCCGGTCTGCTCCTGCTGCGCGACCTGCGCGAGATCCACCGGATGGCGGCCGGGGTCTCGCTGGACTGGGAGATCCTGGCCCAGACCGCCCAGGCCATGCAGGACCGGGAACTGCTCGCCACGGCCGAGCGCTGCCACCCCCAGACACTGCGCCAGCTGCGCTGGGCCAACGCGAAACTCAAGGAGAGCGCTGCCCAGATCATGGTCACCGGATGACCGGTATCGGCGTGGAAACCGGATGTCGACCGGTAACTCGTTCCGCTGGAACGGGTTACCGGTCGAAGCCGGTACCGCTCTCGAGGACGCCGACGACCGCCTTGGCCCGAGCGATCCATTCTCGTACTCGCGTCCCGGACACCCGTCGAGGAAGTTGCGCCAATCGCAGCGTGAGCGTGTAGTCACCTTTTCGGTCGCGAACCGGCAGTACGACCGAACCGAGGTCGTACGTTTCCGCACCGTCGAGGTCGTGCAACCGGTAGTCGACCGTCGACCTGACGACGCATTCCCGGATGCTCCGTTCCTGTGCCGGCGTCAGCCTTCCGCTCTCGTATCGGCGGGTGGCGGTGCGCATCTCCTCGTATGCGGCACCGCCCTCCCGGGGCAGGAACGACAGCAGGAACCCGTGTTCGCGGACGAAGTCGAGACGGTCCCGGTAGAGCTGTCTGCCGGACTCCTCGACGCCGCGAGCCTTGGCGATCCACCGCTCCTGATCCTCGGGAGGCAGATCGAAGACGAGTGAATCGCCGATGGGTGGCACGATCGGAACTCGCTGCGCCAGTCCGTTCTCCGGGTCGATTCCGGGAGCCGACGCGGAGAGTACGGTTGCCATCTCGTCCCGACCGACGGCCGTGTAGAGCGTGACTTCGCAACCTATTTCGTTCGCAAGGTCCCTCACGGCCGGCCGCGCGCAGTCCGCATCCTGAATCGCCGACAGAATCCGGTGCTCCATCCGGGCCATCAGCGACGTGCCGACGAAACTTCCGTAACCGCCCTGAAAGAAGATCAGCGGGGCCACCGGGTTGGTGACGGCCATGTCCGCCACAGCGCACAGGACGATCCAATGGTCGCCCGCCTCCACCGTGTCGGTGATGCGGGTGTCGATCCACGCCACCGATTCCGCCAGTACGGGGTCCCCCGACGGGGACGGGAACCAGTCGATCCCGTCGAACTTGTTCTCCCAGCGTCGTGCGACGGTGGCGACCAGTTCCTCCTGCTCGCCGCCGACGATGTTGACGCACAGCGAAGTACACTCTCGCATCTTGGCGAACGTCCTCGACGTCTTCATCGGCATGAAGGAGACGAGGGGCGGATCGAGAGACACCGAACCGAAGGTTCCGACCACCAGGGCGAGCAGTTCCCCGTCGTCCGCGCGGCCGGTCACGACAGCCACACCGGTCGGGTAGTGCCCCATCACTTCCCGGAAGAGCCCCTGGTCGACCGGGGTCGCGAAACCTGTCATGGAGGTCCTCCTGATCTCGGGGACGGTGGGATGGTGCCGGCATGCATCGAGATGCCGGGTTCAGTGCTTGACGTACTTGGACTGCAGTTTCCGGCCGAGGCTCTCGGGCCGCAGGAAGAGGATGCAGAGGAGACCGCCGACGAGAAGGATGATGCCGGTGATGGTGAATGCCTGGTGCACACCGATCGCCATGTTCGTCGCCATTTCGGTGGTCAGTTCGCTTCCTGCAGCGGGAGAGACGTAACCGGCGCGGGCCATCAGCCAGCCCACGAGCGTGGGGGAGACGATGGCACCGATCGACGCCACGCCGCCGAGCGTGGCCATGAGAATCGGTCGCTGCTTGGCGCCGACCGCATAGGCGATCGCAGAGGCGGTCATCGGGTACGCGAGGCTGCAGCCCGCGGCGAGGCACAGGAGGGCGACGGCCAGCACACCGGAGGTCGCCTGGACCAGGATGAAGCAGACTCCGGCCACCAGAGCCGCGATGCCGAACGGGACAGCGATCGCGCGATGCGCGTTGTGGCCGCGCTTCATCAACCGGTGGCCGAGGAAACCGAGCAGCAGCAACACGGCGGCTCCGAGGATCCAGGGAAAGGTGGTGACGGTGCCGACCTGAGGAAGCGACAGGCCGACGACGGTGCCGAGGTACTGGGGCAACCATGTCGTGACGAACCCCTGGACCCAGAAGTTCGAGGCGCCGCCGATCACCGCGGCGAGGAAGGTCATGCTGAGCAGGGCACGCCATACGACGACAGGCTTCTGTTCGTCCACATCGTTCGTGGCCACCTCGTCGGCGGCATCGGCCGGCTTCCGATCGGCGGTGCGGGCGGCGGCGGGGTTCTGCTTGCCGTGCCCGGCAAACGGTCCGTCACCGGCGATCAGGAGCCAGGCGACGACCCACACGAGCCCGACGATGCCGAGGACGCCGAAGGCCCAGCGCCATCCCCAGGCGACGATGACCCAGGCGAGGGCAGGCGCGGCGATGACCGGGCCCAGCGTCGAGCCGGCGGCCACCAGGTTGGACGGCAGGGCGCGACGGCGCGGTTCGAACCACGAATGGGCCGCGGTGAGGGACATCGCCGTGGCGGGACCTTCCGCGCCGCCCAGGACGATGCGGGTCACCAGCAGCACCGCGGCACCGCCACCGAGGAGCATCGGGAACTGCATGACCGCCCAGACGACGCCCATGGTGAGGATGATCCACTTGACCGAGAACCTGGCGGCGAGGAAACCCGTGACCACGGAGACCACCGCGTAGAGGAAGAAGAACGCGCTGCCGATGAAACCGAACTGCACGGCGGAGATTCCGAGATCGGGCATGGCCTTCGAGGCCACCAGGCCGAGTACGGCCTTGTCGGCGAAGGCCACGATCTGGAAGAGGACGAGCAGAGCCGTGATTATCCACGCCTTGCGGTTCATCCTGTGGAAGTCGATCCTCTTCTCCCCGGGTTCCGGGGAGACAGAGACTTCGGGCGCCACGGTCGAAGCCATGAGCAGCCACCTTTCCTAGCGAGCTGCGGATGCGGAATCCGCCAGCGAGTCGACAGTGGTTCAGAAGCTATTTCCATGCGTCCTTAGTGCGGTAGGAGGGAAACCTTTACTGTCGGTCCTCGGCTTGTTCGCCCAGAATGGAGGAGTCGAGACCGGAGGAGGAGTATGAGCACGCGCGCGTCGGAGCTGTCTCTGCGGGAGCAGGTCGGGGTGGTCCGGACCGGGTCGGTGCCGGCCGAGGACCTCGCCACGCAGGTCAGACGAGCGATCGAGCTGCGCGAACCGGAACTCGACGCCTGGGTGTGCCTGTCGTCGACGATTGCGGCAGAGGCTCGTGCCGTCGACCGGGACCCTGGCTCTGCGCCTCTGGCCGGTGTGTCCGCGGTCAAGTCCCGTGAGGTGGTGTACGACGTCGTCGCGTGATTCCTCGTCGGTGGATCAGGCGGTCAAGGCCGGTGTCACCTCCTCGGTGCCCTCGGTGACACTGTCGGCGGGCTTGTCGGTGCG
>NZ_WVTE01000259.1:0-32308 GCF_009939605.1 Rhodococcus sp. YH1
GAAGCCTCTGCAGCAGGGACCCGGGGCCGGGCTCGGGGCGCGGCGGCTCACCGGACGGCGGCCAGGGCGTGGGTCCGGCACCGCGCTGGGCGGCACCGCGCTCGTCGGCACCGCGCTGGGCGGCACCGCAGCGCGACGCCGGACCCACGCCCTGGCCGCCGTCCGGTGAGCCGCCGCGCCCCGAGCCCGGCCCCGGGTCCCTGCTGCAGAGGCTTCGGCGCTCCCGACTGCACTGGCGTCGTCCCGCCCCCGCACCGCCGCCGCGCGTCCCGGTCCCGCCGCCGAATCCCTGGCTGCGCCGGGCGAAACGCGCGGCCGCGGCGCTCACGGTGGTCGCGTTCGTCACCGTCGTCGCGGCCTCGTCGCTGCGCGTGTGGACGCCGTCGTCGTCGCGGTTCATGCGGATCGACGACGGTCCGATCGCCTACCAGTACGTCTCGCTCGACCATGTCAGCCGGTACGTCGTCGCGTCGGTGATCGCGCACGAGGACGACCAGATGGGCCTGCGGGCACAGGCGTTCCACTGGGGTGACTTCGCCGACCGCGCCCGTGCCCATCTGACGGGCGAGGAACAACAGACGTATTCGACGATCCCGCAGCAGCTGGCGAAGAACATGTTCTTCACCCCCGACCAGAGCGCGGTCCGCAAGGCCGTCGAGACGGTGCCCTCGGTGCTGCTGAGTGCGACCCTGCCGGACGCCCGCATCATGGAGCTGTACCTGAACTACGCGCAGTTCGGCCCGGACCTGTACGGGGTGTGCGCGGCCAGCTGGTACTACTTCGACACCCCGCCGTGGGAGATGTACCAGTACCACGCGATGCAGCTGGCCGGCATGCTGCCCAACCCGGAGGACGTGGTGCGCCTGCCCGGGGGCGGTGTCGCGACTCCCGCCGACGCGCAGTACCCGAGCGCGGCGTTCCACATCAACGGCGCCGCGAACGTCGACCTGCCCGCCCGGTTCGCCGGCTGGGGCGGCTGGGAGAACCTCGTCGCGTCGGTCGGGATCGACGACTCGGCCGCCGACCACGCCGACGACCGTCCGAGCGACGACTCGTGCTCGTCGATGCCCGAGCCGGTGCGGCAGCGCCTGGCCGTGGAGGATCCGGGGTTCGTGTCCCGGTCGCAGTAGCCGGACGCGCCGCGACGGACCTGGCGGTTGCGCGCAGCGGTGCTTCTTGCGCACGTACGGACGCGCGCAAGAAACACCTTGCCGCGCAGGAGCATTCGACGACGGCCGCTAGATGCCGACCTCTCGGCGCAGCGTCTTGCCCGTCGCGTTGCGGGGCAGCAGGTCGGAAGTGATCCGCCAGCGCGTGGGCACCTTGAAGTACGACAGCCGCTCGGCCGCGAACTCGCGCAGTTCCTCCTCGGTGACGTGAGCCCCCTCGGCGACGACGACCACGGCCGCGACCTCCTGGCCGAGGTCGGGGTGCGGAACGCCGATCACGGCGCACTCGCGCACGGCCGGGTGCTCGTCGAGGGTCTGCTCGATCTCGGTGGGATAGACGTTCTCGCCGCCGCGCAGGATCAGGTCGGAGCGACGGCCCGTCAGTCGCAGCCGGCCGTTCTCGATGACGCCGTAGTCGCCGGTGCGCAGCCACCGGTCCGGGGTGATGGCCGCGGCCGTGGCCTCCTCGTCCTCCCAGTAGCCGAGCATGACGAACGGGCTGCGCACGCACACCTCGCCCTCCACGCCGTCCGGCAGCCATTCGCCGAACGGGTCGCGGATCTCGAGGCTCACGGTGATGATCGGCCGGCCCAGGGTGCCGGGGAACGCCTCGAGGTCCTGGGAGTTGGCCACCGCGATGGCGGTGCTGCACTCGGTGAGGCCGTAGCTGTCGACGAGGGCGTTGCGGGCGAACGGCACCTTCTCGCGCAGCCGGTCCTTGAACGCGATCGACGACGGCGCCGACGCGAGCGCGAACGCCGTCAGTGACGACAGGTCGTACTTGCCGAGGTCGTCGTGCTCGAGCAGCCGCGACGCCATGGTGGGGACCGCACCCCAGTTGGTGACGCGTTCGCGCTCGATGAGGCCGAGCACCTTGTCGACGTCGAACGAGCCCTGGTGCATGATCACGGCGCTGCCCGTCGCCAGGCGCGGGACGACCAGGTTGTGCAGGCTCGCGATGTGGAACAGCGGCGAGGTGAGCAGGTAGCGCAGGTCGCTGGGGACGTCGTCGCCGGCGGTCCGCCCGGTGAACGCGGCGAGCAGGGCGTCGCTGAACCGGTGGTAGTCCACGACGGCGAGCAGGTTGCGGTGCGAGTGCAGCGCGCCTTTGGGCCGGCCGCTGGTGCCGCTGGTGTACAGGATGACGGACGGGTCGTCCTCGTCGATGTCGACGCGCGGCGGCACGGCGTCGGGGAACTGCGCGATCAGCCGGGGCAGGTCCTCCTCCATCGTCAGGACCGTGATCCCACCGGTGTCGACGTCGGCCAGGGCCGCGGCGCGCTTGGCGTCGACGACGAGGATCTTCGGCCGGCTGTGCTTCAGGCCGTACTCGATCTCCCGCGGCACCCACCATCCGTTGAGGCCGACGGTGATGGCGCCGAGCACCTGGCTCGCCCAGAACGCGATCACCCATTCGGGGGTGTTCGCTCCCAGTATCGCGACCCGGTCACCCTTCTCCACGCCGTACCGCTCGCGCAACGCGTGGGCGAGGGAGTACGCCGCGGCGGCGTGCTCGGTGAACGACAGCCGGCGGTCGGCGGTGACGAGGTAGTCCCGGTCGCCCCAGCGCAGGGAGTCGGCGAGCAGGTCGCCCACGGCCTTGCCGCGGTTCTTCATCACCGGCATCGAGGCGCCGAGCACCTCTTCCTCGACGATCTCGAACCGGCCACCCGGGCCGGTGAGGCGGGAGACGACCTCGTCGAGGTACAGCCGGGGATCTGCGGACGCAGTCATGCGGGGACCTTTCCTTCGTGTCACGTGAATACCGTGTCACCTGCTGCGATGGACCTGGAACCCCACCCCGGCCGCGGCCGCGTGTGAGGCGTGCCACTGCAATTTCTCATGCCGGATCGCGGCCGCGGAAGTGGTTACCACTGAGCGGGACTTCCCGTGATCCACCTGACAGCCGGGGCTACGTTCGGCGCAGAATCGCTGCCGGAGGAGCAACCGCATGTCCACATTTCTCGACAACCCGACGACGAGGATCGATCCCTTCGCCCCCGCGAAGCTCGGTCCGCTGACCCTGCGCAACCGGGTCATCAAGGCGGCCACGTTCGAGGGGCTCACCCCGAAGGGGCTCGTCACCGACGAGCTCATCGAGTTCCACCGCCGGCCCGCCGCCGGCGGCGTCGGCATGACGACGGTCGCGTACTGCGCCGTCGCGCCGGACGGCCGCACCGCGCCCGGCCAGCTGCAGTGGACCGACGAGACCCGGCCCGGCATGCGCAGGCTCACCGACGCGATCCACGCCGAGGGCGCCGCGGTGTCGGCGCAGATCGGGCACGCCGGACCGGTCGCCGCCGCCAAGTACCTGGGCACCCCCGCGCTCGGGCCGAGCCGCGCCTTCCGCATGACGACCCAGAACTTCAGCAAGCCCGCGACCAAGGCGGACATCGCCCGCATCACCGAGGGCCACGCCGAGGCCGCGCGCCGCGCCGTCGAGGCCGGGTTCGACGCCGTGGAGATCCACTTCGGGCACAACTACCTGATCAGCTCGTTCCTGAGCCCGAAGATCAACAAGCGCAAGGACGAGTACGGCGGCTCGCTCGAGAACCGCGCGCGCTTCGCGCGGGAAGCCGCCCGCGCCGTCCGCGACGCCGTGGGAGACAGGATCGCGATCCTCGCCAAGCTCAACATGGACGACGGTGTGCCCGGCGGCTTCTGGCTCGACGAGTCGATCCAGGTGGCCAAGTGGCTCGAGGCCGACGGCTCGCTCGACGCCCTCGAGCTCACCGCCGGCAGCTCCCTGCTCAACCCGATGTACCTGTTCAAGGGCGACGCGCCGCTGCGCGACTTCGCCGCCGTGATGCCGCAGCCCACGAAGCTCGGGATCCAGCTGGTGGGCAAGCACTTCCTGCGCGAGTACCCCTACCGCGACGGCTACCTGCTCGAGGACGCCAAGCAGTTCCGGTCGCAGCTGAAGATGCCGCTGGTGCTGCTCGGCGGCATCACCAACCGGGCGATCATCGACGAGGCGATGGCCGAGGGCTTCCAGTTCGTCGCCGCCGCGCGGGCGCTGCTGCGCGAGCCGGATCTCGTCAACCGCATGCAGGAGGACGCGGCCGCCGCGTCGCTGTGCAACCACTGCAACAAGTGCATGACCGCCATCTACGGGGGCACCCACTGCGTGCTCCGGACGGCGTGAAGGGAGCCGCGACGATGACGAGCACCGTGAACCCCCGCGCCGCCGCAACGGAGACGGGGGTGCAGCGCGCCACCATCGCCGAGATGCTGCTCGACCGCGTCGGCGACGACCGGCTCGGCCTGCGGACCCGGGAGCAGGACTGGACCTGGGACGCCGTGGTGCGCGAGAGCGCGGCCCGCGGCGAGCTGGCCCGCGCGCTGCGCGTCGACGGCCCGTTCCACATCGGCATTCTTCTCGACAACGTCCCGGACTTCCTGTTCTGGCTCGGCGGGGCGGCCCTGGCGGGCGCGACGGTCGTCGGCATCAATCCCACGCGCGGCGCGGCGGAGCTCGAGGCCGAGATCCGGTACGTGGACTGCCAGCTCATCGTCACCGACACCGCCGGGATGGCGAAGCTGCGCGGCCTCGACCTGGGCCTCGACGAGGACCGCTTCCTGCTGATCGACGATCCCGACTACGCGGCGCGGCTCGAGCGGGTGGAACCGGCGATCGCCGACGGCGTCGGCGAGGACAGCCTGTTCCTGCTGCTGTTCACCTCCGGCACCACCGGCCGTTCGAAGGCCGTCAAGTGCTCCCAGGGCCGGTTGTCGCGGCTCGCGTACGCCAACACCGCCAAGTACGGGCACCACCGCGACGACGTCGACTACTGCTGCATGCCGCTGTTCCACGGCAACGCGCTGATGGCGCTGTGGGCGCCGGCGCTGGCCAACGGCGCGACGGTGTGCCTGACCCGCAAGTTCTCCGCGTCCGGCTTCCTGCCCGACGTGAAGTTCTTCGGCGCGACGTTCTTCACCTACGTCGGCAAGGCCCTGGCCTACCTGATGGCCACCCCCGAGCAGCCCGACGACGCCGACAACCGCCTCGAACGGGGTTTCGGCACCGAGGCCTCGCCCGAGGACAAGGCCGAGTTCGTGCGCCGGTTCGGTGCGGTGCTGTACGAGGGGTACGGCTCGAGCGAGGGCGCCGGTTCGGTCCGGCTCGATCCGCAGGCCCCGGAGGGCGCCCTCGGCCGGCCCGCCCACGCGGGTATCGCGGTGGTGAACCCCGACACCCTCGAGGAGTGCGCCCGCGCGGTGCTCGACGAGCACGGCCGCGTCCTCAACCCGGACGAGGCGATCGGCGAGATGATCAACAAGGAGGGCGCCCGCGCCTTCGAGGGCTACTACAAGAACGACGTCGCCGACGCGGAGCGGATCCGCAACGGCTGGTACTGGACCGGCGATCTCGGCTACGTCGACGAGGCCGGCTTCATCTACTTCGCCGGCCGCAAGGGCGACTGGATCCGGGTCGACGGCGAGAACACCTCGGCCCTGATGATCGAGCGGGTCCTGCGCCGGCATCCGAAGGTCGTGAGCACCGGCGTCTACGCGGTGCCGGATCCCCGGTCGGGCGATCAGGTGATGGCGGCGATCGAGGTCGAGTCCCTCGCCGGCTTCGATCCGGTCGAGTTCGCCGAATTTCTCACCGGGCAGGCCGATCTCGGTTCGAAGGCCGTGCCGCGGTTCGTGCGCGTGTCGACGAACCTGCCGGTGACGGGCTCGAACAAGGTCCTCAAGCGCGAGCTGCAGGCGCAGCGCTGGCACACCACCGAGCCCGTGTACCGGTGGGTGGGACGCGGCGCGCCGGAGTACACCGCGATGAGCGCGGACGACAAGGCCGCGCTCGACCGGGAGTTCGCCGCGCACGGCCGGCAACGGCTGCTGAGCGTGTAGGCGATGCCGGAGACCCGCGTCGCCCTCGTCACCGGTGCCAGCCGCGGCATCGGGCGCGAGACCGCCCTCGCGTTCGCCCGGGCCGGCTTCGACGTCGCGGTCACCGCCCGCACGGTCCGCGAGGGCCGGGGCACGGTGCCTCCGCGCACCCGCCGCGACGGCGACGAGCCGATCGCCGTCCCCGGCAGCCTCGAGACCACCGCGGCGGCGATCGAATCGCTCGGGGTGCGGGCACTGCCCGTCCCGATGGATCTGCTCGACGTCGACTCCGTGCGGGCTGCGGGCCGCCGTGTGCTGGACGTGTGGGGCCGGATCGACGTGCTCGTCAACAACGCCTACGCACAGACGAGCGGCAACATGGACCGGCTCCTCGACATCGATCTCGCCGACGCCGCCGCCATGGTGGAGGGCAACTACCTGCACCAGTTGGCGCTGATCCAGACGGTGCTGCCGGCCATGCTCGCCTGCGGCGGCGGCGTCGTGATCGACCTCGTGTCCGGGTCGGCCGCGATCGATCCGCCCGCGCCGCCGGGGGAGGGCGGCTGGGGCCTGTCGTACGCGGCGTCGAAGGCCGCGTTCGCGCGGGTCGCCGGGATGATCAACGCCGAGTACCGCGCCCGCGGCGTCCGGGCGTTCAACCTCAGTCCGGGTTTCGTCGTCACCGAGTCGGGGCGGGCCCGGGGCGGCACCCGCGCGGTGGAGGACGCCGGGTTCGACGCGGTGCCGGCGACGGTGCCCGCCGACGCCGCGGTGTGGCTGGCGACGGTGCCCGACGCGGACCGGTTGCTGGGCAAGGTCGTATGGGCGCCGACGCTGATCGAGAGGATGTCCGCTTCCGCGGTGGAGCGGCGGAACGAGAGGACGGACGTCACGTGAAGCTGGGTGTGGTGGTGCCGGTCGAGCTGGAGCAGAGCGGGGAACCCGAGTGGATCCTCGAATTCGCCCGCGCCGCCGAGAAACTGGGTTTCGACGAGATCTCCGCCGTCGAGCATTCCGTCGTCGTCGCGAACACGGGCAGCGCGTACCCGTATGCGCCGACCGGCAAGTCGCACCTGCCCGACGACTGCGACCTGCCCGACCCGCTCGAGCTGCTGTCGTTCGTCGCCGGCGCCACCACCGACCTCGGGCTCGCGACCGGGGTGCTGGTGCTGCCCAACCACCATCCCGTGGTCCTGGCCAAACGCCTGGCCACCCTCGACCGGCTCGCCCGCGGCCGGGTCCGGATCTGCCTGGGACTGGGCTGGATGCGGGAGGAGATCGAGGCGTGCGGCGGCGACTTCGACCGTCGCGGGAAGATCGCCGACGAGGCGATCGCGGTGATGCGGGCCCTGTGGGCCGGCACCGGTCCGGCCGGGGTGGACTTCGACGGCGAGTTCTACACGTTCCGCGGCGCCCACAGCTGGCCGAAACCGCACCGCGAGACCGGGGTGCCGCTGTACATCGGTGGGCACAGCGCGGCCGCCGCGCGGCGGGCCGGCCGGCTCGGCGACGGGTTCCAGCCGCTCGGCCTGGCGGGGGAGGACCTCGACCGCGCGATCGGGCGGATGCGCCGCGCCGCCGAGGCGGCGGGCCGCGATCCCGGCACCGTCGAGCTGGTGCTCGGGGCGACCCTGCCGCGGCTGGACGAGGCGCGGATGGACCGGGCCCGGAAGCTGGGGGCGGGGCGGATGGTGCTGTCGGCCTCGCCGAACGCGGGATCGCTGAGCCAGGTCGTCGACGAGATGGCCGCCTGCGCCGAACGCCTCGGCCGGGTCTGACGCCGGGCCGGTTCCCGCTGGCCGAGATGCTCCGCCCGGCCGCCGGCAACGCTGACTAGCGTCCGAGGTCACAACGACATTCGGTCGCTAGGAGAATCGCGATGGATCTGAAGGAATCCCCGGAGCAGGTCGCGCTCAGGAAGGAGCTGCGCACCTACTTCGCGTCGCTGCTGCCGGAGGACAAGCGCCGCCGTGCCGGTGAGCAGGGGGTGGGCGGCGAGCACTTCCGCGAGGTCGTCACGCTGCTCGGCAAGGACGGCTGGCTGGGGATCGGCTGGCCCACGGAGTACGGCGGGCAGGGCCGCTCCATCGAGGAACAGTTCGTGTTCTTCGACGAGGTGCAGCGGGCGGGCCTGCCCTTCCCGTTCGTCACCGTGAACACCGTCGGGCCGACCCTGATGAAATACGGCACGCAGGAACAGAAGGACCGCTTCCTGCCCGGCATCCTCTCCGGCGACATCGTCTTCGCCATCGGCTACACCGAACCGGAGGCCGGCACCGACCTGGCGTCGCTGAAGACCCGCGCGGTGCGCGACGGCGACGAGTGGGTGGTCGACGGCAACAAGATCTTCACCTCGGGCGCGAACACGGCCGACTACGTGTGGCTCGCGTGCCGCACCGACCCGGACGTCCCGAAGCACAAGGGCATCTCGATCCTCATCGTGCCGACCGACGCGCCCGGGTTCTCGTGGTCGCCGATCCACACCGTCGGGGGTCTCTCGGTCACCGCCACCTACTACAGCGGTATCCGAATCCCGGACCGGGACGTCGTCGGCGAGGTCGGCGGCGGCTGGCCGCTGATCACCGCGCAGCTCAACCACGAACGCATCGGCCTCGCCGCGATCGGCGGCCGCACCTACGGGCTGTGGCAGCAGGTGCTGGACTGGGCGAAGGAGAACGGCGCCGTCGAGATTCCCTGGGTGCAGCAGGAGTTCGCTCGCACCCACGCCAAGCTCGAGGCGATGCGGCTGCTGAACTGGAAGATGACCGCCGCCGTCGCGGCCGACACCCTCTCCGGTGCCGACGCGGGCGCGACCAAGGTGTACGGCACGGAGACGCACGTCGACGTGTACCGGACGCTGCTGGGCATTCTCGGGGCCGCCGGCCGGATCCGCCCCGAGTCGCCGGGAGCCGTGCTCGCCGGACAGATCGAGCAGATCTCCCGTCAGGGCATGGTCAACACGTTCGGCGGCGGTGTCAACGAGGTCCTGCGCGACATGGTCGGCACGATGGGCCTGGGCCTGGTGCGGGAGAAGAGGGTCAAGTGAGCGAACTGCTGACCAGGCTGAGGGCGTTCGAGGGGCAGACCCTGACGCCGACGACGTGGGGCCCTGACGCGGTCAACACCCCGATGATCCGGCACTGGGTCGAGACGATGGGCGACACCAGCCCGATCTACCTCGACGACGCCGCCGCCCGCGCCACCGGCCGCGACGGTGCCGTCGCGCCCGCGCTCATGACGCAGGTGTGGACGATGCGCACCTTTACCGACAAGATGGCGAACAACGACCCGTCGCCGGTGTGGACCGACCTGATCGCCACGCTCGACGACGCCGGCTTCACGTCCGTCGTCGCGACGGACTCGGACTTCGAGTTCTTCGTCGAACTGCGCCCCGGCGAACGTGTTTCACTCACCGAGGTGATCGAATCGATCTCCGAGGAGAAGAGGACCGGGCTCGGCGCGGGTCACTTCGTGACCACCCTCAAGACGTACCGCAACGGGGACGGCGCGGTCGTCGCCACCCAGCGCTGGCGCACCCTGCGCTTCCGGCCGAAGGACACGGCGCAGCCGGAGCCGAAGCGCGAGAGCTCGCCCGGCTCGGAATCCGCCGCTCCGAAGGGTCTGCGCCCGCGTCCGGCGATCAACGCCGACAACGCCTTCTGGTTCGAGGCGGCCAGGGAGCACCGCCTGGTGATCCAGCGTTGCGCGGCGTGCGGCACGCTGCGGCATCCGACCGGGCCGATGTGCGGGCGGTGCCGTTCCCTCGAGTGGGACACCGTCGACGCGTCGGGCCGCGGCACCGTCTACAGCTTCGTCGTCAACCACCACCCGCGGATCCCCGGGTTCGAGTACCCGCTCGTCGTCGCGACGATCGAACTCGAGGAGGGCACCCGGCTGATCGCGAACATGACCGGTGTAGAACCGCACGAGGTCGAGATCGGCATGGCGGTGGAACTGGACTGGATCGACGCCGACCCCGAGTTGACGCTGCCCGCGTTCCGGCCGGCCGCACGGAAGGATTCGTAGATGGATTTCAACTTCAGCGAAGAGCAGGAAGCGATTCGCGGCCTCGCGCACGAGGTCTTCACCGGCAAGGCCGGCATCGATCGGGTCAAGCAGGTCGAGCTGAGCGACGAGCGCATCGACCGGGAGCTGTGGCGGGAGCTGGCCACCACGGGTCTGCTCGGCGTCGCGCTGCCCGAAGACCTCGGCGGCGGTGGGCTCGGCCTGGCGGAGCTGTACGTCCTGCTCGAGCAGCAGGGCCGGCACGTGGCGCCGGTGCCGATCTGGCAGTCGGTGCTCGCCGCGCTCGCCGTCGCCGAGTTCGGCACCGACGACCAGCGCACCGCGCTGGTGCCGGGTGTCGCCGACGGCAGCCGGTTCCTGACGATCGGTCTCGAGGAGTTCGGCCCCTACGTCCCCGGTGACCCGCAGACCACCGCCACGGAGGCCGGCGGCCGGTGGGCCCTGACCGGTGCGAAGGCCGTCGTCCCCGTCACCCACGTCGCGTCCCGCGCGATCGTCTCGGCCACCACCCCGGCCGGTGCCGCGCTGTTCGTCGTCGATCTCGCCGGCGCGGGCGTCTCCGTCGAGCAGACGCACTCGACCACCTGGGAGATCTGCGGCAATGTCACGTTCGACTCGGCTCCCGCCGAGCTGCTCGGGCCCACGGACGGCACCGCCGCGCAGTGGCTGCTCGACCGCGTCGAGCTCGCGCTCGCCGCGATCCAGCTCGGTGTCGGCTCGGGTGCCGTCCAGCAGGCCGTCACCTACCTCAACGGGCGCATGCAGTTCGGACGTCCGCTCGCGACGTTCCAGGCCGTGGGCCACCAGCTGGCCGACTGCTACATCGACCTCGAGGCGATGCGCGTGACGCTGTGGCAGGCCGCGTGGCTGCTCGCCGAGGGACAGGACCCCGGCACCTCGGTGCTCGTCGCGAAGTGGTGGGCCACCGACGGCGGCCAGCGCGTCGTGCACCGCACCACGCACGTGCACGGCGGCATGGGCGTCGACACCGACTATCCGGTGCATCGGCACTTGTTGTGGGGCAAGCAGATCGGCGCCACCCTCGGTGGCTCCGCGTCGGATCTGGCGCGCCTGGGCGCCCAGCTCGCCGCCGGCGTCGAGGTGGTCGCGTGACCGCCACCGTGTCCACGGGCCGCAGCTACGACGACATCGAGATCGGCGAGGCACTGCCCGAACTCGCGATCCCGCTCACCCGCACACTGATCGTCGCGACCGCCCTCGCGACCCGCGACTTCCAGGATGTCCACCACGACCCCGAGCTGGCGCGCGAGCGCGGTTCGAAGGACGTGTTCATGAACATCCTCACCAGCAACGGGCTGGTGGGCCGGTTCGTCACGGACTGGTCCGGTCCGTGCGCCGTCGTGCGGCGGGTGAAGATCCGTCTGGGCGCACCGAACTACCCCGGGGACACCATGACGATGACCGGCGAGGTGGTCGGCAAGTCCGACGGCCTCGTCGAGGTCCGCGTCCGCGGCGCCAACAGCCTCGGCGACCACGCCACCGGCACTGTCACGATCGCCTTCACCGACCGGCCGGGAGGAACCCGATGACCAGCCCGCTCTCCGGTGCCGCCGCGATCGTCGGCATCGGCGCCACCGAGTTCTCCAAGAAGTCCGGCCGCTCGGAGCTGCAGCTCGCGTGCGAGGCCGTCGTCGCCGCACTGGCCGACGCCGGCATCGACCCGTCCGAGGTCGACGGACTGGCCACCTACACGATGGAGACCAACGGCGAGATCCTCGTCGCCCGCAACTGCGGGCTCGGGGAACTGAAGTTCTTCTCCCGCATCGGCTACGGCGGCGGGGCGGCGTGCGCGACGGTGCAGCAGGCCGCGATGGCCGTCGCGACGGGCGTCGCCGAGGTCGTCGTGGTCTACCGCGCGTTCAACGAACGTTCCGGTATCCGGTTCGGTCTCGGCCAGCACGACCGGCCGATGGATTCGACCGCCGACCGCGCCGCCTACGCGTGGCTGACCCCGCAGGGGCTGGCGACGCCCGCTCAGTGGGTCGCGATGTTCGCCCGCCGCTACATGCACCAGTACGGTGCCACGAGTGAGGATTTCGGTCGGGTTGCCGTCGTCGCCCGCAAGCACGCCGCGAACAATCCGGCCGCGTGGTTCCACGGCAAGCCCATCACGCTCGCGGACCATCAGAACTCGCGGTGGATCGCCGAGCCGCTGCACCTGCTCGACTGCTGCCAGGAGACCGACGGCGGTCAGGCCCTCGTCGTCGTCTCCGCGGAACGCGCCCGGGACCTGCGGCACCGGCCCGTGCTCGTCAAGGGCGCCGCGCAGGGCTCCGGCAAGGACCAGCACATGATGACCAGCTACTACCGTCCGGACATCACCGGCATCCCCGAGATGGGACTCGTGGGCCGCCAGCTCTACGGCCAGAGCGGACTGAGTCCGGACCACATCGACGCGGCGATCCTCTACGACCACTTCACCCCGCTGGTGCTGCCGCAGCTCGAGGAACTCGGCTTCTGTGGCGTCGGTGAGGCCAGGGACTTCGTCCGCGAGGGCAACCTCGAGATCGGGGGCCGGCTGCCGAGCAACACCCACGGCGGCCAGGTCGGCGAGGCGTATCTGCACGGTGTCAACGGCATCGCCGAGGCGGTCCGCCTGGTGCGCGGCACCTCCACCAATCAACCCGACGGCGTCGAGAACGTGATCGTCACGGCGGGAACCGCGGTTCCCACGTCCGGACTGATCCTCGGTGCCGCCTGATCCCGGAAGGATTCGACAATGACGGCAGTGGAGACAATGACGGCAGTGGAGCAGAAGGCCGGCGCGTGGCGCGGAGCCGACCTGGGCACCCGCACGGTGGCCTACGACGAGCGCGACGCGATCCTCTACGCGCTCGCCGTCGGCGCCCAGCCCGCCACCGACCTGGACCTGGTGCTCGAGGACCGGCTGCGGGTGCTGCCGACGTTCGCGCTGACCCTGGCCCAGTGGGCACCGGACGAGCTGGGCTCGCGCGGCGCGTTCGACACGACGACGGCGCTGCACGGCTCGCAGGAGCTGACCGTGCTGGCCCCGCTGCCGCGTCGCGGTGAGGTGGAGCTGCGGGCGTCGGTGGGCGAGGTGTGGGACAAGGGGGCCGCGGCCGTGTTCGAGGTCCGCGTCGAGTGCGAGTACTTCGTCGCGACGTGGTCGATCTTCGCGCCCGGCGCGGGTGGTTTCGGGGGCGAGCGCGGCCCGTCGAAGCCGGCGGCGCCGCAGGGCGAGCCGGAGCTGACCGGGGAACTGGCCACGGCCGCGAACCAAGCTGCGCTGTACCGGCTCACCGGCGACCGGCACCACATCCACATCGATCCGGAGGCGGCCGCGCGGATCGGTCAGCCGCGCCCGATCATGCACGGGCTGTGCACCCTGGCGGCGGTGACCCTGCCCCTGGCCCGGCTCCTCGGGGCGCATCCGGCGGACCTGATCGAACTGCAGGGCCGCTTCGCGGCGCCGGTGTTCCCCGGCGACGTCGCCGTGCTGCGGGTGTGGGGCGGACGCGACGACGCCGTGTTCGAGGTGGCCGCGGACGGGCAGGCCGTGATCTCGGGGGCGCGCGCGTCGTTCGCGTGAGGTCGTGGACCGGTGCCCGGCTGCCGGGCACCGGTCCACGCGTCACTTGCCGTGCAGGGCCATGTAGCGGGCCGGGTACTCGCCGCCGCCGTGGACCGCCAGGTCGGCGCCGTTGACGTAGGACGCGAGGTCGCTGCCGAGGAACAGGCAGGCGCGCGCGATGTCCGACGGGACGGCCATCCGCTCCATCGGCAGGGTGCGGGTCACCGCGGCGCCGCCGTCGTCGCCGTAGACCGAGGCCGCGGCCTCGGTGCGGATCAGGCCGGTGGTGATGTGGTTGACCCGCACCTTCGGTGCCCATTCGAGGGCGAGGGCCTTGGTCAGGCCCAGCAGGCCGGCCTTTGCGGCGGTGTACGCGGCGGTGCCGGGCTGCGGATCGTGTGCCGAGACGCTGCCGATGTTGATGATCGAGCCGCCCCCGGGCCGCTCCTGCATCACCCGGTTGGCCGCCTGCGCCGCGTAGAACGGGGCGAGCAGGTTCAGCGCGACGATCTTCTCCACGAAGCGCGGGGAGACGGTGGCGGCGTCGGAGTCCGGTGACCCGCCGGCATTGTTGACCAGCACGTCGAGCCGGCCGAACCGGGCGACGGCGTCCTCGACCAGGGCGGCCACGTCGGCGGGGTCGCGCACGTCGACGGCCCGGAACGCCGCGCTCCGCCCGCCGGCCGAGGGCAGGGACCCGGGCTCGTTGCGGGCGCATACCAGGACGTCGGCGCCCGCGGCGAGGAAGTGTTCGGCGACGACGAAGCCGATGCCCTTGGTGCCGCCGGTGACGATCACGGCGCGTCCGGTGTGGTCGACGGGATTGGGAAGGTGCACGTGGCTACCTTTCTGGAACTCGGGTCGGTTCGAGACTGCTTGCAGTCGCGCGCCTTTCGTGGACGCGAGCGGGAACCGACGTGGACAAGCAAGTGCTTGGTCAAGGATAGTGGACGGGACGCCTGGGGCACCAGGATTTCCGTAGTGGCGAGAGAACCGGGAGCAGGGACACATGGGCAAGCTGGACGGCAAGGTCGCGCTCATCACGGGCGCGGGACAGGGGATCGGACGGGGCATCGCCCTCGCGCTCGCCAAGGAGGGGGTGCACATCGCGGCCGCCGGCCGCACCGAATCCAAGGTGGTCGCGACGGCCGAGGCGATCGAGGAACTCGGCGGCAAGGCGCTGGCGTTGCGCTGCGACGTGAGCAGCGCCGACGACGTCGACGCGGCGGTGCAGCGCACCGTGACGCATTTCGGCGGCGTGGACATCCTGGTCAACAACGCCAACGACTGCCGGCCCGGCCCGCTGCTGTCGTTCACCGACGCCGAGTACGAGCGGTCCTTCGCCACCGGCCCGCTCGCGACGCTGCGGCTGATGCGGGCCTGCTACCCGGTGATGAAGGAGCGCGGGGGCGGCTCGATCGTCAACCTCGTCACGTCGGCGGCGGTCCGCTGGGACGCGAGCAACTACGGCGTCTACGGGTCGATCAAGGAGGGCATGCGGTCGCTGACCCGCGCCGCGGCCTGCGAGTGGGGAGTCGACGGGATCCGCGTCAACGCCATTGCACCACACGCGATGTCGCCGGGACTCGAGGCCTGGATGGCGCGCAACCCGGAGGAGGCGGAGGAGTTCCGCGCGGGAATCCCGTTGCGCCGCATCGGCGACCCCGAGACCGACATCGGGCGGGCGGTGGTCTTCCTAGTCGGCGAGGATGCGGGGTATCTCACCGGCGCGACGATCCCCCTCGACGGCGGCCAGTCGCGCTGGGGCTGACGCCCCCGGTGCGTCCTTTGGGCTGCCCTGGCGGCCCAAAGGACGCACCGGCGCCGCAGGCGCCTATCCGGTGACCCGTCCGGCGTTGCCGGCGTCGACCGGCAGCACGGTGCCGCTGATGTGGGCGCTCGCCTCGGCGGCGAAGAACAGCACCACGCGGGTGATCTCCGCCGGTTCGAGCCACGGCACCGGCTGCGCGTGCAGGCTCTGGAAGATCGGGGCCACGTCGTCGGCGCCGGGATGCTCGAGATCCGGGCGCATCAGGCCGTAGAGGAAGTCGTTGTGGATCATCGGTGTCGAGATGTTCCCGGGGGCAATCGCATTCACCGTGACACCGTGCGGCGCCAGATCCAGCGCGGCGCTCTTGGTCAGGCCGATCACGCCCCACTTCGATGCGCTGTACGCCGCCATGTTGGTGTTGCCCGCGCGGCCGAGCATCGACGAGATCGTCACGATCCGCCCGTAGCCGCGCGCGACCATGCCGGGCGCCACCGCACCGACGGTGTTGAAGACACCGGTCAGATTCGAGCCGATCGCCTCCGCCCACTGCGCCTCGGTCATCGCCTGGATCGGGGCGGCCACCGACACGCCCGCGTTCGCCACCGCGATGTCGATCCGCCCGAACTCGGCGTGCGCCTGCGCCACGAGTTCGTCCATTGCCGGGCGGTCCGCGGTGTCCAGCTTCGCGGTCAGGCACCGGCGCCCGGTGGCGCGCACCGCCGCCGCGGTCTCCTCCAGATCCGCCTCCGTGGCCAGCGGGTACGGCACCACCGGGCTGTCGGCGCACCGGTCGCACAGCACGATGTCGGCGCCGCGCTCGGCCAGCGCCACCGCGTGGCTGCGGCCCTGGCCCCGCGCCCCGCCCGTGATCAGCGCGACCCGGCCTTCGAACTCACTCATCGAATCCACTCCTGTCCTCCTCGGTCAGCAGGTCGATGCTCCAGCCCCGGCGGGCCCGCAGGGGTGCGGCGATCCCGCTCAGCGGGAAAAGGGCAGGCCGCGGGCCGTCACACCACCGCTGCGGCGGGCACCAGCGCGGCGCCCAGGCCGGACGGCGCGTAGTTCGGCCGGTACGACGGCTGGGGCCGGTTCCCCGCGACGAGCAGCGCGACGACGACGAACGCGATCGCCAGCACGAGCGCGAGCGCGCCGACGATCGACCAGAAATCCGGCCGCAACGACCGTCGGCGGGGTTCGTCGCCGTAGGTGAGCCGCTTGACGCGCCGGACCTCGGCGGCGGGCGGGGCGGAGTGGGCGGCCGCCGCGTGCCGGGACGCCGGCGGGCGGACCGGCTCCACCGCGGAATCGCCCGGCGTGAGCACCTGTGCGATGGGCTGTGTGATCGCCTGGGGGTCCACCGACTCGAGGTTGTGCATGGCCGTCCGTTCTCTCCATTGCCGACGGCCGTGAATCGCCGATTCGGAGACGTCCGTTACCTCGATCGTCGCGACACGGTCAGTCGGTCCACGCGAAGCGGAACCGTTCCGCGAGTTCGGCGGGCGGCCGCGAGCGGTACTCCCCGAACTCGTAGCGTTTCACGGCGAGCAGGGCCTCCATGATCGACGGTCCGAACAGGCGCTGCGCGAGGCCGGAGGACCCGAGCGCGGCGAGCACGCCGTCGGGGTCCGTCGGCAGGACGCGGACCCCGAGTTCGGCGCGTTCGGCATCGGTCATCCGGCCCGGATCGACCGGGATCTCCGGCGGAACCGGGAGTGCGTCGGTGAGACCGGCGTGGGCCGCCCCGAGGATCGCCGCGCCGGCGAGGTAGGGGTTGGCCGACGGGTCCACGGGCTTGACCTCGAGGTGGGCGCCGTAGGGGCTCCCGGGCGTGAGCGCGCACAGCCGCAGCGCGGCCTCACGGTTCTCGAGCCCCCAGCAGCACCACGCGCCGGACCACATGCCCGGCTGCAGCCGCAGATGCGAGAGCACGGACCCGGTGAGGACCGCCCCGAACTCGGGCAGCGCGCGCACGATGCCGGCGACGACGCTGCCGCCCGCCGCAGTCACCCCGTGCGGGCCGTCGCCGCCGGACAGGAGCGGCCGCCCCTCGCGGGTGAAGGACACGTGGACGTGGGCCCCGTTGCCCGCCCCGCCGACGACGGGGACGGGGGAGAACGACGCCCGCAGACCGTGCCGCCGGGCGGTGCGGCTGATCAGGATGCGTGCGAGCACCAGGTTGTCGACCGACTCCACGGGGGCTGCCGGAGACAGGGAGAGTTCGAACTGCTGCGCGCCCGCCTCGGCGTGAATCTGGTCGATGCCCAGACCCGCCTGCGCGGCCGCGTGCAACAGATCCGCGACGAACGGGTCCCGCCCGAGGACGGCACCGAGACCGTATGCGGACCATTCGCTGCGCCCGCCGTCGAAGAGCGTGAACTCGATCTCGTGCCCTGCCCGGGCCTGCACGCCGGCCGCGGCGAGCTCCTCGACGACGCGTTCGAGCGCTGCGCGCGTGCACAACGGTGACCGCGTCCCGTCCTGCTCGTACAGGCCGGCCGGCGCCCACCGGACGCCGTCCCCGACGGGCCGGAGCCGGTCGCGGTCGATCCGCAGCCGAAGATCGCCCGTCACCGACAGTGACGGCGTGAACGCCAGGTGGTCGTCGACGCAGAAGACCGCCCAGCTCGGCGACGCGCCCGCGCCCGACTCGACGAACGACGTAAGCCTGTGTCCGGGAAACACCTTCGCCCGCGAGATGCCGGTCGAATCGACGACCGAGCCGACGATGCGCTCCTCGCGGGCGCGTTCGCCCGTCACGGGGTCGAAGCGTTCCTCCGTCACGGCGGCGAAGCGTTCCTCCGTCACGGCGGCGAAGCGTTCCTCCGTCACGGGGTCGAAGCGTTCCTCCGTCACAGGGACCTCCCGCCCGCGCCGTCGGCCACCGGCGGCATCGCCGGGCACGAGGACGCCGGGCACAAGGACACAGTAGAGGCGAGGTCGGGTCACGGGGACCGTCTTCGCCGACACAGGACCGTGCCGGCGAAGACGGGCGTCCTCACCGCGGCTGATGCTGGGTGATGCAGTGGATGCCGCCGCCGCGGCGGAAGAGCGGCCGGGCGTCCACTCCCACGACGCGACGGCCGGGATACGCGGCCGCCAGGATCTCCGCGGCCTCGTCGTCGGCGGGGTCGCCGAAGCGGCAGGCGATCACCCCACCATTGACGACGTAGTGGTTGATGTAGCTGTAGTCCACCCAGCCCTCGTCGTCGCGGACCGTCGCCGGGGCCGGCACCCGGACGATGCGCCACGGCTCGCCGCGCACGTCCGCCGTGTGCTGCAGCCGCTCGACGATCAGCGCGGTGACGTCGAAATCCGGGTGGTCCCGGTTGCGCTGGTCGTGGACGAGGACCACGCCCGGGGACGCGATCGCGGCGACGATGTCGACGTGACCGCGGGTGCCGTAGCGCTCCTGGTCCCGCGTCAGCCCGCGCGGGAGCCAGATCGCGCAGGTCGCGCCGATGGTGCGCCGCAGTTCCGCTTCGACCGCGGCCTTGTCGAGGTGCGGGTTGCGCCCGGGGTCGAGCTGGACGGTCTCGGTGAGCAGGACGGTGCCGAGACCGTCCACCTGCATGCCACCGCCCTCGTTGACGAGTGTCGACGCGACCCGTTCCACGCCGGCCCGCTCGAGGACGAACGACGCGATCCGGGCGTCGTGGTCCCACCGGGCCCAGTCCTGCGCGCCCCAGCCGTTGAACACCCAGTCGACCCCGCCGCACCGGCCGTCGTCGTCGAGGACGAAGGTCGGCCCGATGTCGCGCATCCAGGCGTCGTTCAGCGGGGCCTCGACGAGTTCCACGTCGCGGGACAGGTACCGGCGGGCCGCGTCGACCTGGCCGGGATCGGCCACCACGGTGACCGGTTCGAACTCGGCGACGGCGTGCGCGACCGCGGCCCACGTGGCGCGGGCCTCGTGGTGCTCCTCCGCGGTGTCGCCCAGCGAATATCCCTCGGTGGGGAAGGCCATCCACGTGCGCTCGTGCGGTTCGCTCTCCGCGGGCATGCGCCAGGTCATCGCGTGGCTCCGAAGGGTGCGTGCGCGTCCACCGGTGCGGTCAGCGAGCCGTAGGTGTCCGGGCGGCGGGTGCTCAGGAACGGGAACAGCGACAACCAGTCCCGGCGCTGCGCGAGGTCGAGATCGGCCACCAGCACGGCGGATTCGTCGCGCGGAGCCTGCACCAGGATGCGCCCGTAGGGATCGGAGATGAACGAGGAGCCGTAGAAGGTGATGGCTCCCTCGCAGCCGTGCCGGTTCGGCACGATCATGAACGTGCCGTTGGCGATGCCGTTTCCGACGATCACCTGCTGCCACAGCGGGCGGGTGTCGAACTCGGGGTGGTCGGGCTCGGAGCCGATCGCCGTCGGGTAGACCAGGATCTCGGCCCCGGCGAGCGAGTACGCCCGCGCCACCTCCGGGAACCACTCGTCCCAGCAGGTCGGCATGCCGATGCGGGCGCCGTCGAGGCCGTCGGGGGTGTGGACGGGATACGGGTCACCGGCCGGACCGCCCCGGAAGTAGGTGTCCTCGTAGTATCCGGCGGTCACGGGGATGTGCAGTTTCCGGGTCCGGGCCACCGGTTCGCCGGCGGGGGAGACGAGGACGGCGGTGTTGTAGCCGAGGCCGTCGGGTGCGTCGGCGCGTTCGTAGAGGGACGCGTGTACGAACACACCGTGGGCGGACGCGGCGGCCGCGGCGAAGGCGACGGTCGGGCCGGTCCGCAGGTCCTCGGCGGTCCGGGCGGCGTCGGCGCCGCCGGGCGTGTCGGCCGGGTAGCGGCTCAACGTGAGTTCGGGCAGGAACACGACGCGCGCGCCGAGTCCGGCGGCGCGGGCGATGCCCTCGGTGAGTTCGGCGTGCAACGCCCGCTCGTCGTCGTGCCAGCGGTGCTGAACCAGTCCGACGCGCAGCGGCGGCCGATCGGGGGCGTCGACCCGGCACAGCGAGTCGGGCGGCGTGGTGGCGGTGATGGTGAGCATGGGAAGTCCTCGGCTCGATCCGGGGGGATAAAACGAATTTGATTCGTTAAGTATGGTGGACGAGCGCGTCCCGGGCAAGAGCCCACGACGATTTCGAGGAGTTTTCGTATGCCACGACCGCCGAAGCGGCTGCTGTCGCCCGAGATCATCACGGACGCAGCGATTCACATGGTGGACACGGCGGGCGACTTCACCATGCCGGGATTGGCCGAGCGGCTGAAGGTGCGGCCGTCGTCGCTGTACAACCACGTGTCGGGACGCGCCGAGATCGTCGAGGCCATGCGGGCGCGCATCATGTCCACCATCGTCGTGGGCGAACCGGCCGGCGACTGGTCCGAGACGGTCGCCGGCCTCGCCCGCGAGTACCGTCGCGCCTACGCCGCGCATCCGCGGCTGATCCCGTTGTTCACCGCGCAGACCGTGCAGTCGCCGGTCGCGTTCGGGCTCTACAACGCTCTCGCGCAGGCCTTCACGGATGCCGGATTCACGCCCGCGCACGTGCTGCATGCCATCACCACCGTGGACAGCTTCGTCCTCGGCTCGGCGCTCGACCTCGCCGCGCCCGAGGTGGTGTGGGCGAACGTCCCCGAAACCGGCGACGCGATGCGCGCCGCGCTGCAGACCGCCTGCCCGAATCCGCAACGGGCCGACGCCGCCTTCGAATTCGGCCTGCGCGCACTGGTGGCCGGCCTGGTCGCCCAGACGCCGGCCGGGGCCTGAACGGCCCGGCCGGCGTCGGCGCGGTGGTCGGTGCGGTCCGGGTTCAACCGCGGTCGGTGGTGAACACGTCCGTCTCCCCGGTGAGCGCGGCGGTGCTGCGCGTGAGGGTCTCCCCGCGGAAGAACTGCGGATTGCGCACCCGCATCACCAGCATCAGGACCGCGCCGAGCAGCAGGATGCCGAAGCCGAGGAAGAACACCAGCCCGACGCCGCCGATCTCGGCGCCGCTGCCGTTGTCGGGATTCATGCTCTCGCCCACCGAGATCGCGAAGACAGCGGCGAGCATGATCCCGCCCGACAGGGGGAAGACGAACCGGAACACGGCGTTGCGGGCACTGGTGAACAGACGTCCGCGGAAGTACCACACGCACGCGAACGCGGTGATCCCGTAGTACCAGCAGATCATGATGCCCAGCGCGGCGATGGTGTCGAGGAGGGTGCGTTCGGACAGGAACGTCACGCCGGCGTAGAACACCGCGGTGACGACCCCCGCGACGACCGTCGCGTACGAGGGCACCAGAAAGCGGGGATGTACCGCGGCCAGCCGGCGCGGGAACGCGCCGTAGGCACCCATCGCGAGCATCGTCCGCGCCGCCGGCAGGAAGGTGGTCTGCAGGCTCGCCACCGACGAGACGAAGATGGCGAGGAAGAGCAGCAGACCACCCCACTGGCCCAGGACCGGATCGGCGAGGGCGCCGAAGATGTTCTCGGAGTTGTCGGGATTGCCCAGCCCGAGACCCGTCGTACCGACACCGGCATACATCATCGCCGCGACCGACACCAGCAGGTAGGTCAGCAGGATCGTCGCCACGCACAACAGGCCGGCCCGGCCCGGGGTCTTCTTGGGGTCCCGGGACTCCTCCCCGAGGGTGAGGCACGTGTCCCACCCCCAGAACGCGAAGATCGAACCGGTCACGCCGATCACGAAGGCGCCGATCGCAAGCCCGTGGAACGGGTCGAACCAGGAGGCGTCGAGCGACAGCCCGGCGGGCGCGTCGCCCGCGCCGACGTGCACGAGTGCCGCGACCGCGAACGCGAGCAGGAGCACCATCTGGAAGCCGACGAGCGCGTACTGGACGCGTTCGCTCGTGGTGATGCCGCGGCTCGCGATCCATGTCGCGATCGCGATGAACACCAGGGTGGTGCCCACGTTGACGAACTTGTTCCCGGGAAGATCCGCGATCGCGGAGTCTCCGGTGATGCGGGCGAGGAACAGGTAGAAGAACTGGACGGCGATCGCGGCCAGGTTGGACAGCACGATGATCGTCGCGATCACCATGCCCCAGCCGCACATCCACCCGACGTACGGGCCGAAGGCCTTCGTGGACCACGTGAACGACGCCCCGCAGTCCGGTGATTCGGAATTGAGTTCGCGATAGGCGTACGCCGTGAGGAACATCGGGATGAACCCGGCGATGAAGATCGCCGGCATCTTCAGCCCGACGGCCGCGACGATCAGGCCGATGCTCGCCGTCAGCGTGTAGCCCGGCGCGACGGACGAGATGCCCAGGACGGCGCCGGCGAACGTGCCGATCCTGCCGGCGGCCAGGCCCTTCGGCACGACCCCGTCGCCGGGGGTGATCACCGGGTCGGCCTCTCGAACCCGGGTGGGAGGAAGCGAATTCGTCATGGCGGGCCTACTCACTGTTCTCGGGGTCGTGGGCGGGAACGACGACCATGGGCACCGGAACGACCCGCAGCATCTTCGCTGCCGTCGAACCCAGGAAGAGCCGGTGCGGCTGGGCGAGCCGGCTCGAGCCGACCATCACCACGTCGCCGTCGCGCCACTCCAGCGTGGCCACCGCCGATTCGACGGTCGCACCGTCCGCGACGAGGGAGGCGACCGGGAAGTCGTCGGGGAGCTGGGCGCGTGCGGTGTCCAGGACGCACCGGGCATGTGCCCGCGCCGATTCGAGCACGTGCTCGTGGGACGGATGTGCGCCGCGCCCGACCCCGTGCGGATCGAACGCGACGAGCGAGACGAGCCGCAGCGGCGTGCGCATGTGCTCGCAGGCGCGCACCGCGGTCCAGAGCAGGACGTCCGCTCCGGTGCGGGTGCCCAGTGCGCACGTGACCTCGCGGATCCGGGGGGCGGCGGAGTGCCGGAATCCCCGCGGTGCCAGGGCCAGCGGCACGGGCGCGGAATGCAACAGCTCGGACGACACCGTGCCGATGGAGTGCCGGCCGAGGAGCCCGTCGCCCGCGGCACCGACGACGACGGCGCGGGCGCCGAGCCGCGCCACCTCGTCGAGCAGGCCCTGGGCGAAGGACTCGTGGAAGCTCAGGTGGGTATGTGCCCGCACGTCGTCGGGCACCGTGGCCGCCGCCTGGGCGAGCCACGCTTCGCCCGTTCCGGCGAGGACGTCCTCGTACCCGGGCTCGGTGGGTGCCCGGGAGGGCACCGGGCGATCCGGGGGCAGGACCATACAGATGTCGAGTTCGGCGCCCAGGCTGCGGGCCAGCTGGACGCCGAGCGCCAGCCCGTCCGCGCCGCTGGGGGTGGCGAGGTATCCGACAACCAGTCTCATGGGAATCCGATCCGGTAGGGAAGCCGGAGCCGGGGTGATGCCGGCTCCGGCGACGGCGCGGTGGGGCCGCGGAAGGTCAGTCGTGGGTGCTCATCACGTGCTTGATGCGGGTGTAGTCCTCGACGCTGTAGGCGGAGAGGTCCTTGCCGTAGCCGGAGTGCTTGAACCCGCCGTGCGGCATCTCCGCGACGAGCGGGATGTGGCAGTTGATCCACACCGCCCCGAAGTCCAGCGCGGCGGACAGGCGCTGGGTGCGCCCGTGGTCGCGGGTCCACACGCTCGCGGCGAGCCCGTAGCGGACGTCGTTGGCCAGGGCGACGGCCTCGTCCTCGGTGGCGAAGGACTGCACCGTCAGAATCGGGCCGAACGTCTCGTCCTGCACGATGGGGTCGTGCTGGTCCACGCCGGTGACGATCGTCGGCTCGAAGAAGAAGCCCTTCTCGCCGGCGCGCGTGCCGCCGGTGACGATCGTCGCCGAGGCGGGCAGGGCGGCGATCTTGTCGGTGACGCGCTGGAAGTGCTGGGCGTTGTTGAGCGGGCCGTAGAAGGCGTCGGGGTCGTCGGGCCGGCCCGGTCGCAGCTGCTCGGCCTGCCGCACCAGCGCGTCGACGAGATCGTCGTGGACGGACTCGTGGACCAGTACCCGGGTGGCGGCCGTGCAGTCCTGGCCACCGTTGAAGAAGGCGGCCGCCGCGACGGCCTCGGCGGTCTTGGCCACGTCGGCGTCGTCGAACACCAGGACGGGGGCCTTGCCGCCGAGTTCGAGGTGGGCGCGCTTGAGCTGCCGGGCCGCGGAGACCGCCACCTCGATGCCGGCGCGGACCGAGCCGGTGATCGACACCAGGCCGAGTGCGGGATGTTCGACGAGGGCGGCCCCGGTGGCGGCGTTGCCGAGCACGACGTTGAAGACACCGTCGGGCAGGATGCCCTGGGTCAGGCGGGCCAGCACCAGCGTGCTGTCCGGGGTGGTGTCGCTGGGCTTGAGCACGATCGTGTTGCCGGCGGCGAGCGCGGGACCGATCTTCCACAGCGCCATCATCAGCGGGTAGTTCCACGGCGTGACCTGGCCGACCACACCGATCGGCTCGCGCCGCACGTAGGAGGTGTGGCCCTCCATGTACTCACCGGCCGCCTTGCCCTCGAGCAGGCGGGCCGCGCCGGCGAAGAAGCGCAGCTGATCCGCGCCGACCTTGACCTCCTCGTCCGCGATCATGGACTTCGGCTGGCCGGTGTTGCGGCACTCGGCCTCGACGAGTTCGTCGCAGTGCTCCTCGAGGGCGTCGGCGAGCTTCAGCAGCGCCGTCTGGCGTTCCTTGGGGGTGGTCCTGCCCCAGCTCCGGAACGCGCGCTGCGCGGCCGCCACCGCGGCGTCGACGTCGGCGGCGGTCGACACCGGGATCGAGCCCACGAGGGACTCGTCGACCGGGTCGATCAGCGGCAGGGATTCCGTGGCCGTCGAGGGCACGAACGCGCCGTCGATGTAGTTCTCGCGGATGTCGGTCATGGGGGGTCCTCTCGGAAGCCTGCCCGGCCGGGTGGGAGGGGCAGGGATCTCTGGTGATCAGTGTGGGCCGCGCCGCGGGTGCCCGGCCAGGGGTCCGGCGGCGGGGTGGGAGCGCAAGCTCGGAAGCCGGCGGCGCCGCCGGAGGGGCGGCGCCGCCGCGACCGGAACGCTCACGTCGTCGTGAGCGCGTCGGGCGCCGCGACGGGCGCGCCGAAGGAGTCGTGAAAAGTGGTGTAGAACAGGGTCTTCGGTGTCGAGGCGGCCGGGCCGCGAGGGTCGGTCAGTGTGCCGGTGCGCCGGCCACCGCGGCCGCGGCCGAGCGGGAGCCGAGGGCGTCGAGGATGCGCCGGGCCGTGTCCTCGCCCATGCGCACGGCTCCGTCGACGTGCTGGTAGCCCTCCGCGGCGAGGTCGGACGACGAGAAGAGGATCGGACCGACGGGGGTGAGCTGGTCCTTGCCGTAGCGGTGCAGGCCGCCGAGGTCGTAGCTCGCCGCGTAGGCTCCGCGGGTCCACTCCTCCGAGCCCCAGTCGGATTCGTAGTAGACGACCGGGCTCAGCGCCTTCTCGCCGAGGTAGCCGGCCATGGACGAGAGGATGGCGGCCTTGCGCTCCTCGGCGGGGAGTTCGAAGACGGCGTCGGCCTTCTCGTCTGCCACGAAGGCCACCAGGGTGCCGCGCGGATCCTCGAAGTTGGTGTTGTCGTAGATCTCCTGGACGAGTGCCCCGGCGCCGAAGCACGTGCCGGACAGGCCGTCCTCGCGCCAGAACGGCGTGTCGTACACGGCATGCACCTTGATGACGAGACCGAGGGACTGGTGCTGGTGCATCTGGTGCTGGCGGCGCGGCAGCGGCGGGACGTAGGAGATCCGGGAGTACAGGTTCGGCGGCACGGCCAGCACGGCGAACCGGGCATCGACGGTGACGCCGTCGGCCACCGCCCGCACGTGCCCGGGCGCGCCCGGTTCTTCGCCCTCGGACCAGTGCAGGGTCCGGACCGGGTTGCCGAGAAAGACGTCGTCGCCGAGCTTTTCGGCGAGCCGCTGCGACACCTGCTGCATGCCGCCCACGACGCGCTGGTCGAGGATGAAGTCCTCGTCCACGAGGTTGCTGAACGAGCCCGCGGAGGCCGCCATGAGGATCGCCTGCAGCGCGGAGAACGCGTGGGCCGGCTTGGTGAGCATGCCCCCCGCGATGAACAGCCCGATGTTGTTGCACGCCTCCTCGTCGTCGGAGTTGGCCCGCAACCAGTGGTGGAAGGAGACGGTGTCGAGTTCCCGCGCCCGCGGATGCGCCCACGGCTCCCGGGGGCCGATCTCGGCGGCGAGTTCGTCGAGCAGCGCGATCAGCTTGTCCATCTCGGCGCGGGTGTGCTCGGACGTGGGGAACATCTCGCCGCGGTACCGGACGGGCCGGCCCTCGGCGTCGAGGTAGATGTTCTCGCCCTCGCGGTAGCGGGAGAACGTGCGCAGGCCCAGTTCGTCGAGCAGCGCGATCAGGGCGGTCTGGTCGGGGGACACCCACTGACCGCCGATCTCGAGCATCGCTCCGTCGATCGTGTCGGTCCAGGTGCGGCCGCCGACGCGGTCGCGGGCTTCGAGGACGGCGACCCGCAGGCCCGCCTGCCGGAGGCGGTAGGCGGCGGTCAGGCCGGACGGGCCCGCCCCGACGACGACGACGTCACGCTCGATGGATTTCATGGGATTCCCCTTCGAGAAAATGAACGACATTCATATGTGTCGCATCACACTGTAACCTCATCGGGGCGCGAGGAGAAGACCTTCGCGGCAATTCGTGGCCGGAATCGTGAGGCGAAGGGGAGCGGCGTGGGAGAGGGGACGCATCGACGCGCCGGCCGGCCGTCGACGAAAGTGCTGTCTCGGCAGGCGATCACCGACGCGGCGCTCGACGTGATCGAGCAGGGCGGCTACGACGCCTTCACCGTCGCCAAGCTCGCCCGTGCCCTCGGTGTGGCCCCGTCCGCCCTGTACAACCACGTGAGCTCGAAGCAGGACGTCCTGCTGTGGGTGCAGGAGGACCTCATGACGAAGGTCGACGTGAGCGGCTTCGGCGCCGAGCCGTGGGCGGTGGCGACGCGGCGGTGGGCCCTGTCCTACCGGGACGTGTTCGCCCGGCACGCGCCGCTGGTCCCGGTGATCGCCGTGATGCCCGTCGCGGGCGCGCCCCGCACCCTGGCGGTGTACGAGGCGGTGGCGGCGGGCTTCGCGGAGGCCGGGTGGCCGATCGACACGATCGTGCCGGTCGTCGTCGCGCTGGAGTCGTTCATCTTCGGCTCCGCGCTCGACGCCAACGCACCGGCCGACATTTTCGACACCGCCGACCTCGCCGGCGACAGCCCGGCGTTCACCGCGGCGATCGACGCGTTCGCCGGATCGGGCGGCCACTACACCCCGGACGCCGGTTTCGACGCCGGACTCGACGCGATGATTGCCGGACTCGAGGCGCGCCTGGATCTGATCCGGAAGGACTGAGCCGCAAGAGGATACGGCTCGGTCCGGGACCGGCGGTGTGCCGTGATCCCGGACCGAGCCGGTATTCGATTGCCGGGGCGGGCGTCCCGCCCCGGGTCCTACAGCGCGATGTACTTGGTGTCGAGGTATTCCTCGATACCCTCGGCCGCGCCTTCGCGGCCGAATCCGGACTCCTTGACGCCGCCGAACGGGGCGGCGACGTCGGAGATGATGCCGCGGTTGACACCGACCATGCCGGTCTTCAGCGCGGACGCCACGCGCATCGCGCGGTCGAGGTCGCGGGTGTAGAAGTACGCGGCCAGGCCGTATTCGGTGGCGTTGGCGGCGGCGATCGCCTCGTCCTCGGTGTCGAAGACGGTGATCGCCGCGACCGGACCGAAGATCTCCTCGCGCAGCAGTCGCGCGTCGGCCGGGACCTCGTCGAGCACGGTCGGCGGGTAGAACGTGCCGGGTCCGGCGGGGATCTGCCCGCCGGTGCGGACCCGGGCGCCGCGCTCGACGGCGTCGCGCACCAGTGCCTCGACCGTGGCGCGCTGCCGGGCGGTGATCAGCGGGCCGAGGTCGGTGCCGTCGTCGAGGCCGTGGCCGGTGCGCAGCGCCGCGATGCGGGCGGTGAGCTTGTCGGTGAACTCGCCGGCGACGCTGCGGGCGACGTGGAAGCGGTTGGCGGCGGTGCAGGCCTCGCCGCCGTTGCGCATCTTCGCGGCCATCGCGCCGTCCACGGCGGCGTCGACGTCGGCGTCGTCGAACACCAGGAACGGGGCGTTGCCGCCGAGTTCCATCGAGGTGCGCAGCAGCCGGTCGGCGGACTGGCGGACCAGCAGCTTGCCGACGCCGGTGGAGCCGGTGAAGGTGATCTTGCGCAGCCGCGCGTCGGTGAGCAGCGGCCCGGTCAGCGCCGCGGCGTCGGTGGCGGGCAGGATCGACAGCACCCCGGCCGGCAGGCCGGCGTCGGCGAAGACCTGCCCGAGCAGCAGCATCGTCAGCGGGGTCTCGGTGGCCGGCTTGACCAGGATCGGGCAGCCCGCGGCCAGGGCCGGGCCGATCTTGCGGGTGGCCATCGCCAGCGGGAAGTTCCACGGGGTGATCGCCAGGACCGGCCCGACCGGTTCCTTGGTGACGAGGATGCGCCCGCTGCCGGCGGGGGCGGTGGCGGTGCGGCCGCCGATGCGCACGGCCTCCTCGGCGAACCAGCGCAGGAACTCGGCGCCGTAGTTCACCTCGCCGCGCGCCTCGGCGACGGTCTTGCCCATCTCGAGGGTGATGACGCGGGCGAAGTCGTCGGCGCGGGCGTGGACGAGGTCGAAGGCGGTGCGCAGGATCTCGCCGCGCACCCGGGGCGCGGTCGCGGCCCACTCGGCCTGCGCGGCGACGGCGAGGTCGAGGGCGCGCAGCCCGTCGTCGGCGGAGGCGTCGGCGACGTCGGCGAGCACCGCGCCGGTGGCGGGGTCCTCGACGGGGAACGTCGCGCCGGTGGACGAGTCGGTGAGCTTGCCGCCCAGCCAGAGCCGGGTCGGGACGCCCGCGGGGAGGGTGTGGGTCATCGGGTGGCTCCTGCCAGGGTCGGGCGCACGCCCGCGACATCGCGGACGGCGGCAGCGAGGACGTCGAGGCCGTCGGTGAGCAGCTCGTCGGAGATCACCAGCGGCGGCAGCAGGCGGACGACGTTGCCGTAGGTGCCGCAGGTGAGCACGATGACACCCTGCTCGAGCGCCTTCGCGGCGATCGCCTTGGTGGCCTCCGGATTCGGCTGGCGCGTGCCGGGCTGCACGAACTCGACGGCGAGCATCGCGCCGCGGCCGCGGACCTCGCCGACGATGTCGACGTCCGCGGCGAGCGCCCGCAGCCGCTCGGTGGCGATCTGCTCGATGCGCCGGGCGCGGCCGCACAGGTCCAGCTGCTCGATCCGGTCCAGCGTGGCCAGCGCCGCGGCGCACGCGACGGGGTTGCCGCCGTAGGTGCCGCCGAGGCCGCCGCCGTGGACGGCGTCGATCAGCTCGGCGCGGCCGGTCACCGCGGCGAGCGGCATGCCGCCGGCGATGCCCTTGGCGAGGGTCATCAGGTCCGGCACGACGTTCTCGTCGTTGCTGGCGAACCAGTCGCCCGTGCGCGCGAAGCCGGTCTGCACCTCGTCGGCGACGAAGACGATGCCGTTGGCCTTCGCCCAGTCGACGAGGGTCGGCAGGAAACCCTTGGCCGGCACGATGAATCCGCCCTCGCCCTGGATGGGCTCGAGCACGATCGCGGCGACGTTGTGCGCACCGATCTGCTTGTCGATTTGCACGATCGCGCGATGGGCGGCCTGCTCACCGGTGACCTCGGTGCCGTCGTAGTTGCGGCCCTCGCGGAACGGGTACGACGCCGGCACGCGGTGGATGTCCGGGGCGAACGGGCCGAAGCCCTCCTTGTAGGGCTGGTTCTTCGCGGTCAGCGCCATCGTCAGGTTGGTGCGGCCGTGGTAGGCGTGGTCGAAGACCACCACGGCGCTGCGACCGGTCGCGACCCGGGCGATCTTGACCGCGTTCTCCACCGCCTCCGCGCCGCTGTTGAACAGCACCGTGCGCTTGGCGTGGTCGCCGGGGGTCAGGGCCGCGAGCTTCTCGGCGACGGCGATGTAGCCCTCGTAGGGAGTGACCATGAAGCAGGTGTGCGTGAAGTGCGCGACCTGCTCCTGCACCGCCGCCACGACCGCCGGGTCCGAGGCGCCGACACTGGTGACCGCGATGCCGGAACCGAGGTCGATCAGGGCGTTGCCGTCCACGTCGACGACGATGCCGCCGTCGACGTCGGCGGCGTAGACCGGCACGGAGGAGGCCACACCCGCCCCGACGGCCGTGCGGCGACGCTCGGTCAGTGCCGCCGAGCGCGGGCCGGGCAGCGCGGTGACCAGGCGACGCTGCTGCGGAAGGCGGTATTCGATGCTCGTCATGGGGGACTTCCTCGGGCTCGGCGGCGTAGAGACGATTCGAGTATGGGAGCGTCCGCGGACCCGAGACAGGGCCGATTCGTACAACCCGGTGAATCGCACCGCGCCATTTCGTCGAGCGGTCTTACGATGGCCCCATGAGCGTCGGCATCGCCTGGCTGCTGCGGCAACCGGGACTGGGATTGGCACTGCGCGGCGGCCGGACCGGGAAGGAGCGGCCGATCGGCTTCGTCCAGCCCACCGAACTGCTGGACCCGCGGCCCTGGCTCTCCGGCGGGGAACTCGTCCTCACGACCGGCCTGGGGCTGCATGCGGAGGAGGGCGGTGACTACGTGCGCCGCCTCGCGGAGGCGGGCGTCGCCGCCCTGGGGTTCGGCACCGGGCTGTCGCACGAGCGGATCCCGCAGTCGGTGCTCGAGGCGGCCGACGCGGTGGGGCTGGCGCTGCTCGAGGTGCCGTACACGACGCCGTTCGCCGCCGTCAGCCGTGCCGTCACCGCCCGGCTCGCCGAACAGCAGTACGAGCTGGTGCGACGCGCCGCCGACACCCAGGTGCGCATCACCCGCGCCGCGCTGCGCGGCGGCGTGGCCGCGATCGTGCGGGAACTGGCCGTCGCCACCAGCGCCGCCGTCGCCTACCTCGACGAGCGCAGCGGGGAGGTGGTCGCCCACCCCGAGGCCGCGGCGGAGTTGGCAGAGCAGATCTCGGAGCTGCGCCGGGACGGTGCCGGCTCGGTCACCACGAGCCGGCCCGGCCGGACGCTGACGGTGCAACCGGTCACGCACGCCGGCCTCGTCAGCGGACACCTGGCCGTGCAGGCCGACCGCCCGCTCGAGAACGTCGAACTCGTCCTGATCGGCCACGCCGTCTCCCTCGTCACCCTCGAGCTGGACAAGCCGCGGCGGCTGCGCGCGGAGCGGAACGCGCTGGGCGCGAAGGCATTCGGCCTGCTCGTCGACGACGTCCTCGACTCCGGCGACGCCTTGGAGTATCTCGCCGACGCGGTCGGCGCCCGCAACCGCATCCGGATCCTGCGTCTGCACACCCCGGCCGCGGCCGACGTGCGGCGCGTGCTGGACGCCGGTCTCGGCGCCCGGCAGCGCCCGCTGTACGCGCGCAGCGGCGACGAGGCGCTCACCGTGCTGCTGCGCGGTGAGGACACTCTGTCCGACGTGGCGGCGCTCCTGGCGGACCTCGCCCCGCCGCAGGCGCGCACCCTCCGCGCCGGGCTCAGCGCCGCGCACCGGCTCGCCGACACCCGCCGCGCCGTCGAGCAGGCCGAACACGCCGTGGCCGCGGCGGACGCGGCCCACCGCCTCGTCGAGTTCGACGCCACGCACGGAACCGCCCTGCTCGCCTCCCCGGCGGTGCGGGCCGTACTCGAATCCGTGGCTGCGTCCACTGTTTCCGCTCTCGCCGACTACGACCGCGGCCGGGGGACCAGGCTCGTCGCGTCGTTGCGGGCGTTCCTCGAGGCGAACGGGCAGTGGGAGGCGGCGGCCGCGGCTCTGGAGGTGCACCGGCACACCCTGCGCAGCCGGATCGCCAAGGCGGAGCAGGTGCTCGGCGTCGACCTCGGCGACGCCCGCGTCCGGGCCGAGTTGCTGCTCGCCCTGCTGATCGGGGAACCGGCGCCCTAGGTAGCTGGAAACGGCGTAGTGCTGCAGTCGTAGTCGGCTCTTCACGCTGCGGGCGAGTTCGTCCAGCCGGCCGGAATGCCGTCGGAGCCGGCGCGGCACCGTTCCCGGGGAGAGCCCGAGTGGTCGTCGCGGGGCGACTTCGGCCGGGAACAGGAAAGTATGGTTGAGTG
>NZ_WVTE01000260.1:0-31676 GCF_009939605.1 Rhodococcus sp. YH1
GCCCGTCGCCGGGGTCGTCACCGCCGTCGCGCGGCAGGTCGCGGCCCTGCACGCCGCGTCGCCGCGCGATCCGGCCATCGACCGGTGTGCCACGGCGCAGTTCCTCGACGGATTGTGGCGCGAGAGCCTCGATCACCTCGACCGCCTGCCCGTCGGGGCCGAGGCCGGCGACGCGCTCACCGCGATCCGGGACATGGCCGGCCGCTATCTCGCGGGCCGCGGACGGGTGCTCGACGAGCGGATCGCCGCCGGGCGGGCCGTCGACGGCCACGGTGACTTGCTCGCCGACGACATCTTCGGCCTCGACGACGGCCCCCGGATCATCGACTGCCTCGAGTTCGACGACCGGCTGCGCTACGGCGACGCCGCACTCGACATCGCCTTCCTCGCGATGGATCTCGAACGGCTCGGCGGCGAGGCGGCGGCGCGGCAGCTGCTGCCCGCCTATGCCGAGTTCTCCGCCGACGCGTTCCCGCCGTCGCTGATGCACCATTACATCGCGTACCGGGCCGTGGTCCGGGCCAAGGTCGCCGCCCTGCGGCACGAACAGGGTGACGAGCACTCGCGCGCCGGCGCGCTCGCGTTCCTGGACCAGACGCGGCGCAACCTCGACCGGGGCCGCGTCCGCCTCGTCGTCGTCGGAGGTCTGTCCGCCACCGGCAAGACCACCGTGGCCCATCTCGCCGGGCAGCACCTGGGTGCGACCGTGCTGCGCAGCGACGTGGTCCGCAAGGAACTGGCCGGTCTCGCCCCGACCGCCGATGCGACCGCCGCCGTCGGTGCCGGGCTCTACAGTGCCGCCCACACCGACGAGACCTACGGGGAGGTGCTGCGCCGCGCCGCCGTCGCGCTCACCCACGGCGAGTCGGTCGTGCTGGACGCGACGTGGCTCACCGAGGCTCGTCGCGCGGCGGCGCGTGCGGTTGCGGCCGCCGCGACCGCCGACCTCGTCGAGATCGAGTGCCGGGCGGACCCGGCGGTGCTGGTCCGCCGCATCGTGGCCCGGCGCGAGCGGGGCGACGACGCGTCCGACGCCACGCCCGCCGTCCTGGACGAGCAGCTGCACGTGCGCGACGAGTGGCCCACGGCTCGCGTCGTGGACACGAGCGACGGCGCCCTCCCCGATGCCGCGTGGCTGGAGCGGGAACTCGGTCCGGGACCGTGGTGAGGACAGGCTCGCATTGCTACCGCGGCGCGCGGAATCGCCCTAGCCTGGCGGCATGTCGACCGATCCTTCCCTCAATCACGCCGACGTCGAGCCGCACTCCGGAGGCATCTCGGCGAAACTGAACTGGCTGCGCGCCGGCGTGATGGGCGCGAACGACGGAATCGTCTCCACGGCCGGCCTCGTCGTCGGTGTGGCCGCCGCCACCACCGACGAATCGACGATCCTCACAGCGGGTTTCGCCGGGCTCGCGGCCGGCGCGGTGTCGATGGCCCTGGGGGAGTACGTGTCGGTCAGCACGCAGCGTGACACCGAGCGGGCGCTGCTGCACAAGGAACGTCGCGAGCTCGAGGAGATGCCGGACGCCGAACTCGAGGAGCTGACCGCGCTGCTCGAGGGCAAGGGGATGTCGAGGGCGACGGCGCGCTCCGCGGCGAAGGAGATGACCAAGCGCGACGCGCTGGCCGCGCACGCCGAGGTCGAACTCGGCATCGATCCCGAGGCGCTGGCCAATCCGTGGGCCGCGGCGTTGTCGTCGGCGGTCTCGTTCACCGTCGGCGCCCTCGTGCCGCTGCTCGTGATCGTGCTGCCCCCGGCGAGCTTGCGGATCCCCGTCACGTTCGTGTCGGTGCTCGTGGCGCTGGCCCTGACGGGTTCGGTCAGCGCGTGGCTCGGCGGCGCGCGCCGCGGCCGGGCGACGTCCCGCGTGGTGATCGGCGGTGCGCTCGCGATGATCGTGACGTACGCGGTGGGTATGGCGTTCGGGACCGTGACGGCCTGAGCCGGTGCCGCCCGGCGACGGGCGGCACCGGCCGGTCGTCATTTCTTGCGGCTGATCATGATCGGGCAGGGCGCGTTGTGCAGCAGGTTCTGGCTCACCGACCCGAGCAGTGCGCCGGTGAACTGGCTGCGGCCGTGGCTGCCCACCACGACGAGCTGTGCGTCCTCGAGCTGGCGCAGGATCACCTTCGCGATGGGGCCCCGGTCCACGACGCGGCGGACCTCCACGTCGGGGAACTTCTCGTGCCAGCCGGCGAGAGTCTCGGACAGGACCGCGGATTCGGACTCGCCCACCGCCTCCCAGTCCACCAGCGTCGCGACCGTGCCGACGCCGAGGGCGGCGTCCCCGATCCAGGAGTGCACCGCGACCAGCGGCACACCGAACAGCGAGGCGTACTCGAAGGCGTGCCCGACCGCGGCCGTCGACAGCTCGCTGCCGTCGACGCCGACGACGATGGGCCGGGTGTCCGGCAGCGGTCGTGCTGTGTCGCCGCGCCACACCACCACCGGGCACGGGGCGTGGTTGGCCACGCGCAGCACGGTCGAGCCGAGCAGGAAATTCTCCACGGCGTTGGCACCGGTGGCGCCCATCACCACGAGGCGGGCGTCCTCGGCGGCCTCGAGCAGCGAGTTGGCGGCGGGGCCCGGACCGATGAAGCTCTGCACCTCGAGATCCGGATGGTCGGAGCGGACCACGTCGGTGACGTTCGACAGGATCGCTTCGCCGTCCTCCCGGAGCTGGTCGACCATCTGCGCCTGGATGAGCACCGCGGCCTCGCTGTAGAAGATGCCCTCGCTGGGCAGCGAGTGCACCAGGTGCAGGGGCGCTCCGAGACGAGCGGCGAGGGCGGCCGCCCACCGGGCCGCACTCGTGGCGACGGCGGAACCGTCCACGCCCGCTACGACGGCATTCCGGTTGGCAAGTGTGCTCATTCGATCTCCTTCTCGGTGCATTCTCCGCGCTCGGGGGCGCATGTCGAGTGTTTCACGGAACCAGGACCGCCGCGCCGCCGAAACGCCCCGCGGACAGGTCCTCGAGCGCGCGGTCGGCACGGTCGAGCCCGTACGCGGTGGTGGTGACGCGCAGGCGGTGTTCGTTCGCGAAGCCGAGGAACTCGTGGGCGTCGGAGCGGGTGTTGGCCGTGACGCTGCGCACCTGGCGTTCGCGGAACAGGTGCTGCTGGTAGTTCAGCGGGGGCACGTCGCTGAGGTGGATGCCGGCGACGGCGAGCGTGCCGCCGGCGTCCAGTGCGGCGAGGGCGGTGGGCACCAGTTCCCCGGCGGGGGCGAACAGGATCGCCGAGTTCAGCGGCTCGGGCGGCTCGTCGTAGGCGCCCTGCGCGGAGGCCGCGCCGAGTTCGAGGGCGAGCCGCCGGGCGGTCTCGCCGCGGGTCATGACGTGCACGCGGGCACCCCGGGCGAGGGCGACCTGCGCGGCGAGGTGGGCGCTGCCGCCGAAGCCGTACAGGCCGAGCACGCCGCCGTCCGGAACCTCGGCGCGCAGCAGCGCCCGATAGCCGATGATGCCGGCGCACAGCAGGGGGGCGAGTTCCGCGTCGGCGTACCCGGACGGCAGTGGCAGTGCGAAAGCGGAAGGGACGGTCGCATATTCGGCGTAACCGCCGTCCGCGTCCCAGCCCGTGTAGGTGGAGTTCGGGCACAGGTTCTCGTCCCCGCGCAGGCAGTACCGGCACCGGCCGCACGTGCTGCGCAGCCACGGGATGCCCACCCGGTCGCCTACCCGGTGCTCGCCGAGGTCGCCGCCGACCACCTCGCCGACGACCTCGTGGCCGGGGACGACGTGCGGCCGGTGCACCGGCAGGTCGCCCTCGCTCACGTGCAGGTCGGTACGGCACACCCCGCACGCGAGGACACGCACCAGCAGTTCCCCGGGCGCCGGTTCGGGAATCGGTTCCCGGACCGGCCGCAGCGGATGCTCCGCCGCGGGGCGTGGGATGTCGACACGCCATGCTCGCATCTCTCCAGGGGTGCTCATGCGCGCCTCCTTCCGTCGTCCGGGCTCAGCATGCCCTTTCTCGGCGGTGGTCGGCCAGGGGGCAAGGACCCGGTCGGCAGTGGTTCACTTCCACAGCGGTTTCGCCGCCCGCCGCGCCCGCTTCCACGCGCGTTCGAGCTGCGCGACCTGCGCTTCACCGATCTCGAGTTCGCGCTGGTAGGCGATCCCGAGGCCGAAGCTCGACTCGGCGGTGTGGTCTTGCTCGGAGACCATGTCGAGCAGGTGCTCGCGGGCGACCACCGAGTCCTGGAATTCGCCGAGCAGATCTTGGAAGTCGTCGAAGTGATCGAGGGCGCGCTGGGCGCGCTTGCGATGCAGCGGCCGCAGCACCTCGATGGCGTAGCGCATCCGCTTGGCGCCCTTGCGGGCCCGATGGACGAGTTCGTCCCGCTCGGCGTGCGTGGCTGCCTCCCCGGCGTTGCGGACCCGGCGCGAGACCTTCTTCGCGAGGCGGGCGAGGGCGCGGTCGAGGTCCTTCGGGCGAACCTGTCGTCGCTGCTCGCCGGGACCGGATCCGACTGCCCCCCTCGCCAGCCCGTCGATCAGTGCGTCGAGCGAACCCAGCAGGGCCGCGTAGCGGTCCGAGTCGAGGGTGCCGACGGCCTCGAGCCGGGCCGCGTCCGACCGGGCGGAGAAGTACTCGTCGATGCGGGCGCGGATGGCCTCGCGCTGCGCTTCCACGGGCACCTCCGCGACGCGGTCCACGATGCGCTCCCACTGCACCTCGAGGTCGCGCGAGGGGCTGAGTTTCCTTCCCGTCCAACGCAGTTCGTCGACCAGGCTGTCGTCGATCGCGAAGGTTCCCGCATACGTCTGCAGGGCACTGCGGATCCGGCGCAGGGCCTTGCGCATGCTGTGGACGGCGTCCGGGGCGTCCCGGCGCACGCCGATCTCGGCGAGCTCGAGGGTGCGCAACTCGCCGCGCAGGTAGTCGCGCAGGTGCCCGGCCGGGCCGGGCACCGGCTCCTCGGTGGGCAGCAGATCGGCGAGCGCCCGATGCAGCTTGGAGGGGTTCGGGGCCCGCTCGATTCCGGCGGCGGTCAGCCGATCCTCGACGGCATCGAGCAGATCGGTTCCGGCCGAGGCGAGCTCGACCTCGATCTCGCGCCACCGCTGCGGCTCGCTGCCCTCCCCTCGGGTCGCGACGACGTCGTCGACGACGATCTCGGCGAGGGCCCGCCCCTCGTCGTCGATCAGGCGGTGGCGCCACCGCTGCGTGTTCAGCACCGCCGCGAGCGCGACGGGACGCGCACGGCGCACCCCGTGCAGGAGGGCGAGCAGTTCGGCCGGTGGCCGGGCGGTGTCGTCGCCGAGGGGGAAGCGCACCTCGGTCCGGGTGTCCGTGCCGGCCGGGAGCTTCACGTGCCAGCCGGCGTCGTGACCCCCCTCGCGGCGGCGCAGGGTGATCCCGGCGCGCAGCAGTCGCAGATCGTCGGTGTCGTAGTACCGCGCCGACAGCTGCTGAAGGTCGGGTTCGGGGTGTGCGGCGACGCCGGGCAGGCCCGACAGGTCCGGCAGCTGCTGCGCGTGCCCGACCGCGTACTTGCGTTCCGATTCCTGAACCGCGTCGATCCTGGGCGGCGTGGTCATGCGATCCGACTCCTGTTCCGGCGGTTGCCCTGCGTGTCCTCGTCGCGCTCGTCGGCGGCGTTCGTCAGACCACTCTGCCACCCCGGCACCGACCTGTGCCCGTCGCACGTGATCGCCGCATCGGCCCGGCTGCGGCCGGCCCGGGAGCGGGGCCCTTCGACTCTGTCCGACCGCGTGCCCGTCGGGCGATCATCGAATAACCTGGGCCGGGGAGGACACAGATGAGGATTCTGGTGACGGCGGCGAGCAGGCACGGCTCCACCACGGAGATCGCCACGGCGCTCGCGGCCGCCCTGCGCGACAAGGGAGCGCACGTCGACGTCGTCGCGCCCGAGCAGGTCGACGCCGTGGACGGCTACGACGCGGTGGTCCTCGGCAGCGCCGTCTACCTCGGGCACTGGTTGCATCCCGCCAAGACCTTCGTCGATCGGCACGCCGGCGCGCTGCGGGAGCGCGCCGTGTTCCTGTTCTCCTCGGGCCCGATCGGCGACCAGGACCGCCCCGTGAACAGGCCGTACGACGCCTCCCTGGCGACGGAGCGCACGGGCGCGCGCGAGCACCGGATGTTCGCGGGGAAACTGGATCCGGAGGTGCTCGGCGCCGGCGAACGCGTGGTTGCCCGCATGACCGGAGGACGCACCGGAGACTTCCGGGACTGGGACGCGATCGGGACCTGGGCCGCGCAGATCGTCGAGTCCGTGGAGCGGCATGCGGTCGAGTCGAGCGGCTGGGGGAGAGACAACGATGGTTACTGAGATCCGGCCGGACACCGCGGCGATCCGGGATGCGGTCGAGTCGGCGTGCCGGGCGCCGTCCCTGCACAACAGCCAGCCGTGGCGTTGGGAGTGGACGGGCGAACGGCTCGAACTGTATGCCGTCGCCGAGCGCATGCTCGGCCACACCGATCCGAGCGGCCGGCAGCTGGTTCTCGGCTGCGGGGCGGCGCTGCACCACGCCCGCGTCGCGCTGTCCGCCGCGTCGTGGATCCCCACCGTGACCCGGCTTCCGGATCCGTCGCGACCGGACCTGCTGGCCGTTCTCGACTTCGACCGGCCCCACACGGTCGACGCCCGTGACGCCGCCCTCGCCCTCGCGATCGGCGCCCGGCACACCGACCGGCGGCCGTTCGCGGCGCCCACGACCCTGCGCGAGAGCCTGGTGGATCTGGAGAACGCCGCCCGCCGGGAGGGGGCGTCGCTGTCGATCCTCGACGCCGAGGCCCGCTCGGACCTCGCGCGGGCGTCGGAACTGAGCGCGGCGATCCGCGAGGGCGACGAGGCATACCGGCAGGAGCTGGCCTGGTGGACCGGTCGCGCGGAGCCCGGCGACACGGGCGTGCCGGCGTCCGCGCTGCTCGACGACGAGGCCGCCGGGGACATCGATGTGGGACGGCGGTTCCCCACGGGCGCAGGAACTCTGGACACTGCGCAGCCGAAGGCGGACGCGTCGGCGCTGGCGGTGCTCAGCACCCGGGCCGACGAGCGGATCGACTGGCTGCGGGCGGGGGAGGCGATGTCCGCGGTACTGCTCGAGGCCACCGCGGCGCATCTGGCGACGTGCCCGCTCACCCACGTGACGGAGATCGAGGCCAGCCGCGGCATCGTGCGCACGGCGACGGCGCGGACCGGGGAGGTCGCGGGATTTCCCCAGGTGGTGATCCGGTTGGGGGCCCGCAGCGCGCGGGGACTGCCCACCACGTCGCGACGTCCGGTCGACGAGGTCTTCGTCGACCGGAGCGGACGGGACGGATAGTCGCCGGCAACCGGACGAGTGGGATCAGTCGGACGGGTTGCGGTACTTGTCGGCGAGTTCCCGGGCGCGTTCCCACGGCGACCAGTTCACGTCCCGGCCCTCCAGCTGGGCCTCGAGCACCTCGAACCCGGCGTGCCAGTCGGCGCCGTGCGCGTAGGCCGAGTCCTCGTCCTCGACGGTGTGCGTGAGCGTCAGCCAGCAGCCCCCGGACCCGTCCGGCACCAGTTCCCAGTGCAGGACCTCGGCGTCCCACATGTACTCGAGAATGCGCCCGGGATGCACGGAGATGACGGTCCCCGTGGCGGTGTGGTCGGCGGGCAGCCCGAGGCGCTCGGCCTGCTGCTCGGTGGCATGGAAGACGAGCTGGGCACCGGGGGTGAGATCCAGTTCTACGCGGGCCGGGAACCAGGCGCGTAGGTACTCGGGGTCGGTGATGACCCGCCATACGCGGTCCGGGGGATGGGCGAAGGCGTGCTGGAAGCGCAGGGCGACGCGGCCGTCGTAGGTGCGCGAGACGGTGCCGTTATCCATGGGGTCCTCCAAGACGTGAGCCCGTGCGATCAACGGGGTCCTGGTGTGCTGTGCCTCCATGCTGCCAGGTTTCGGGCGCTGGCGAAGCGGGTCCGTCGACCTGTATACGGATCGTCGAACTCCACCGCGCGGGCCAGTAACTGCAGTGGTCGTGAATAGTCTTGGGGCGCAACGTCATATACATCGGGATACAGGTTGTCCCCGAGGATCGGCAGGCCGAGCGAATTCATGTGCACGCGCAACTGGTGCGTCTTGCCGGTGCGGGGCAGCAACCGGTAACGGCCCAGCCCGGCGTCCGTTTCGAGCAGTTCGACGCGGCTGAGGGCGTTGATCTCACCCCACACCTCCCGCGCCTGCAACACGCCGCGCTCCTTGACGATGCGGCTGCGCACCTCGCGCGGAAACCGCATCCCGGGCACGTGCCGGGCCACGGCCTCGTACTCCTTGTCGACCCGGCGGGCATCGAAGAGCGACTGGTAGGCCCGGCGCGCACCGGCGTGGACGGTGAAGACCAGCACGCCCGCCGTGAGCCGATCGAGCCGATGGGCCGGGCTCAGCTCCGGCAGGTCGAGTTCCCGGCGCAGCCGCACCAGCGCCGTCTCGGCCACCCACGACCCACGCGGTGTCGTCGCCAGGAAGTGCGGCTTGTCCACCACCAGCAGATGCTCGTCGCGATGCAGGACAGCGATCTCGAACGGCACCCGCTCCTCGACCGGCGGATCGCGGTACAAGTACACGAATCGGCCTGCCGCGTACGGGGTGTTCCCGGTGATCGCCGCGCCGGCACCGTCGACGACCTCACCGGCCGCGACCTTCTCCTGCACGCGCGCCGCGTCGGCGGGGAAGCGCGCCAGCAGAAACTCCGCCACCGTCGCCCAGGAGCCGCCGTCGGGCAGGCGCAGGCGGGTCGGATTCAGGCCGTCGCGGACGGGCAGCGGGGCACGGCGCACACCCGCACGGTAACTGTTTCCGCCAACCGACCGCGCGGCGACCGCAGGATGGCGACACTGGTGGCGGAAGAACCGGACGGAACGGGACAAGGAGCGGGCGATGAATGATGCGCCGATCGTGGTCGGGGTCGACGGATCGGCGCCGGCGCGCGCCGCGCTGCGGTGGGCGGCCGGCGAGGCCGTCTCCACGGGGGCGCCGCTGCTGCTCGTCTCCAGCGCGAACGCCGGCGGGATCGGCGCCTCGTCGCCGTTCGTCGACGAACTGCGATTCACCGCGCGACGGAACCTGGCGTCCGCCGCGGAGACCGTGGAACGCGAGCACCCCGAGCTGTCCGTACGCACCGAACAGTCGAGCCTGGTGGCCGCACAGGCGCTGCTCGGGTATTCCGGTCGGGCACGGATGCTCGTCCTCGGCCGGCGCGGTCTCGGCGAGTTCACCGGCGGACTGGTCGGATCGGTGACCTCCGCGGTGGTCGCGCACGCGCACTGTCCCGTTGCGGTGATCCCCGGGCCCGACGAGAGCGGACGGGGCGCGGACGGCCCCGTCGTGGTCGGTGTCGACGGATCGCCGGCGAGCCTGCACGCCCTCGACGTCGCGTTCGAGGCCGCAGACCGCTACAAGGCGCCGCTGGTGGCGGTGCACGCATGGTCCGACCGAGACCTCGTCGACGTCGTCGCCGGCACGCCCGGAGCCACCTGGGAGGACGTCGACCAGCAGGAGAGCGTCGTGCTCGCCGAGTCACTCGCCGGCCGCACGCAGGACTATCCGAACGTCGACGTGGAACGGGTCGTCGTGCGGGACCGCCCGGTGCGCCACCTGCTCGAGCGGGCGGAGAACGCCCGGCTGCTCGTCGTCGGCAGCCGCGGCCGCGGCGGCTTCGAGGGCATGCTGCTCGGCTCGACGAGCCGGGCGCTGCTGCACACGACGCCGTGCCCGCTGCTCGTGGTCCGGCGCGACTAGGGAGACCCGGGTCGGGTCTGCTCGTCCGGCGGCGGTGTGCGGCGGATGGGCAGGCCCAGCGCGCTGCGATCGCAGGCCCGCACCAGGTCCGTCGCCGTGACGATGCCGACCAGTCGTTCGCCCGACACGACGGCCACGAGGTCGAGCCCCGGCCGCAGCAGCACCCGGCTCGCGACCTCGGCGAGCGACGCGTCGGCGGGCACCCGCGCCGCCGCGGGCAGCGGCCGGGCCCGGTCCGCGACGGCGACGACCGTGCGCTCGCCCTCCGGGACGGGCGTCAGGTCGGACAGCGACACCACGCCGGTGGGCCGGTGGCCGTCGTCGACGACGGGGAAGACCCGGTGGTGCGAGCCGCGGGCCGCGACGGCGAGGAGCTGCGCCACGCTCCAGCGCGCGGGGGCGGCCACCGGCGACGGCGTCATGACGTCGCCGACCCGGGTGTCGCCGAGCTGATGCCGTAGCGACGCGTTCGCGAGCTCGGCGTTGGCCGCGGTCCGCAGGAACCAGCCGAGGAGCATCAGCCACAGGCCGCCCGCGCTGCCGAGGGCGAGCGTCTCGGCGGCGCCGAGCAGGATCAGCGCCAGCCCCACCGCGCGGCCGGAGCGCGCGGCGCCGCTCGCGGCCGTGAGGCGGTCGCCGGTGCGGCGCCACAGCACCGCCCGCACGACCCGTCCGCCGTCCAGCGGCGCACCCGGCAACAGGTTGAACACGGCCAGCACCAGGTTGGTCGCGCCGAGCCAGCCGATCGTCGCGGTCACCAGCTCCGGGACGGGCGGGCCGAGGAACGAGGCCGCCGCCAGCGCGACGACGCCGATCCCGACGCTCGTGAGCGGTCCGGCCAGCGCGATACGCAGATCGGCTTTCGGGTTCGGGGGTTCGTCGCGCAGCTCGGAGACGCCGCCGAGCAGCCACAGCGTGATCCCGTCCACCCCGACTCCGTAGCGGCCCGCCACCACCGAGTGCGCAAGTTCGTGGGCGAGCAGCGACACCAGCAGGCCCACCGCCGCGGCGACGCCTGCGATCCAGAACTGTGCGGGGCTCGGACCGCTGATCCGGGCGGGCAGGATCGCCCCGGCAAGCAGCCACGACAGCAGCCCGAGCGTCGCGAGTAGCGACCAGTGGGCCCGGATCTCTATCCCCGCGACCCGGCCGAGCCGGATCGATCCGCGCAGCATCGTCACACCCCCGGACGGCAGATCATGGTCGGGCACGGCGCGTGGTGCAGCAGCGCCTGACTCGTCGAGCCCAGAAGCAGGCCGCCGAGCAGTCCCCGGCCGTGGCTGCCGACGACGCTCAACTGAGCGTGCGTCGCCAGTCGCAGCAGCAGGTGCCGGGCGCCGATCTGCTCGACGATCTCGGTGACCGGCACATCCGGGTACCGCTCGCGCTGCCCGGCGATGCACTCGGACAGCAACGCGGTCTCCTCGGCCTCGACGACTGCCCAGTCGATCAGTTCGAGCGCCGAGGTGCGGCCCGCCACCTCCCCGGCACCCCACGCGTGCGCGGCGAGTACGCCGACCCCGAGCGCCGCGGCCATGTCGAACGCGGCGGTGACCACCGGGCCCGCGTCCTCGCTGCCGTCGATGCCGACCAGCACCGGCCGGCGGTCCGTGCCCGGTTCGGGGACCGGATCGCCCCGCCAGAGCACGACCGGGCAGGTGGACCGGTTGGCGACCCGCAGCGCGGTGGAGCCGGTGAGCAGCGAACCGAGCGCACCCGTGCCGGTGGCTCCGAGCACGAGCATCCGGCTGCGGTCGCCGTGTTCGAGCAACGCCAGGTCGGGTGGGCCGTCATGGACGGTTGTGACCACCTCGAGATCCGGGTGCCGCCGGTGCAGCGCCGCCGCGGTGTCGTCGAGCAGTTCACGGCCGATTTCGGCGAGGCGCTGGGTGTATTCGGTCCGCGCGCGCAGCGCGGCGTCACTGAAATAATTCCGGGGGCCCGGCAGCGAATGGACGAGCTGCAGGTTCGTGCCGAGCCGCGCGGCGACGGCTGCGGACCAGGTCGCAGCCTGTTTCGCGGCGTCGGAGCCGTCGATTCCGACGGTGACCGGCCGCCTGCCGAGGTCGCTGCTCATTGCGCCTGCCTTTCGGTTCGGCTTTGCTCGATAACGATTATGTGCAAGCCTCGTACAGGCCGACGTGGACCTCTACCGTGTTGTTGCGTAACTGTCGGGGCCACAGTTGTTGTTGCTACAGATGTGCTGATGGAGCCGGGTGTGACTCATACTTCCAGAACCAAGGCCGGACGCCGGGGGGTTCGGGCGCTCGTCCGATTCCTGATCGCGGCGCTCGTGCTGCCGCTCGCGGTGGCCTTCGCCGGCGCGGGCACCGCCTCGGCGGACCCCTACTCCCGCCTGCGGGAGCACTGGGTGCCGGCGCCGGGCGGGGTCGGCCAGATCAAGGTCCGCATCTGGCTGGCGAACAACGGCAGCAACAAGGCCATGTACCTGCTCGACGGCCTGCGCGCCACCAACGACGTGAGCGGCTGGGAGCACGAGACGAACGCCGCGTGGCTGTCGGATCACGGCGTCAACGTGGTGATGCCGGTCGGCGGCCAGTCGAGCTTCTACACGGACTGGTACGCGCCGAGCAACCTCAACGGCCAGCGCTACACCTACAAGTGGGAGTCCTTCCTCACCCAGAACCTGCCGGACTTCCTGGCCGGTACGTACGGCATCGACCGTTCCAGCAATGCGATCGTGGGCCTGTCGATGGGAGGCAACGCGGCGCTGATCCTCGCGGCCTACCACCGCGACCAGTTCCGCTTCGCCGGTTCCATGTCCGGTTACCTGAACCTGTCCGCGCCCGGTATGCGCGAGGCGATCCGCCTCGCGATGATCGACTCCGGCGGCTACAACGCCGACTCGATGTGGGGCCCGCCGTGGAACTCGGCGTGGCTGCGCAACGACCCGTTCGTCGCCGCGCCCAGCATGCGGGGGCTGCCGATGTGGATCTCCGCGGGCAGCGGTCTGCCTGGCCAGCACGACCGGCCGAACTCCGCGATCGGGGTGTTCAACACGGGTAACGCGATGGGACTCGAGGCGCTCGCCCTGGCGCAGAACCGCGCGTTCCAGGTGCGGTTGGCGACCCTGGGCATCAACTCCGCCCACTTCGACTTCCCGGCCGCCGGCACCCACACGTGGGGTTACTGGCAGGACCAGCTGTGGGCGATGCTGCCCATGATGAAGTCCTCCATCGGTGCCTGAACGGTTCTCCCCGCCGGCACCCGGCACCCTGCGGGGCCGCACCTTCGTGGTGACCGGCGCGAACAGCGGCCTCGGTGCGGCCACCGCCCGGGCGCTCGGTGCCGCCGGTGCCGACGTGGTGCTCGCGTGCCGGAACGTGGCCAGGGGCGAGGCGGTCGCGCGGGATATCGGCCCGCACGCGCAGGTGCGCCGGCTCGATCTCGCCGACCTGGCGTCGGTGCGGGAGTTCGCGTCGGGCATCGAGACCGTCGACGTGCTCGTCAACAACGCCGGCGTGATGGGTGTGCCGCTGAGCCGCACGGTGGACGGCTTCGAGATGCAGATGGGCACCAACCACCTCGGGCACTTCGCGCTGACCGGGCTGCTGCTCGATCGGCTCACCGACCGCGTGGTCACCGTCTCGAGCATGAGTCACCGGTTCGGGCGCATCCATCTCGACGACCTGAACTGGGAGCGCCGCCGGCACTACAGCCGCTCGCTGGCCTACGCGGAATCGAAGCTGGCGAACCTGATGTTCAGCCTCGAGCTCGGGCGCCGGCTGGCGGCCGCCGGATCGCCGCTGCGGGCGGTGGCCGCGCATCCGGGCTACGCGGCCACCGACGTCGGCACGCACACCGGAACGTGGTTCGACCAGTTGTTCCGCCTCGGGAAGAGAGTGCTCGAGCGCACCCCGGCCCAGGGCGCCGAATCCGTGGTGGTGGCCGCCGCCGATCCCGAGGTGACCGGCGGCTACATCGGGCCGGACCGCTTCTTCGAGCTGTACGGCCCGCCGACCGTGGCCGCCTACAGCCGCCGCGCCGGAGATCCGGACACCGCCCGGCAACTGTGGGAGCTGTCGGAGAAGCTCACGGGCGTGCGGTTCGAGCTCTAGCGAACGGTGCCAGCAGGCCCGCGTACGGCTTCGCCGGCGGGACGGCGAACTCGCCCCGTTTGCCGGTGCGCAGACCCAGCGTGACCAGGGACTGGACGAACAACGTCGCCGCGGCCACCCCGTCCACGACCGGGGCGCCGAGCTCCTCGGAGATGTGTGCGCACAGGTCGGCCATGCCGGCACACCCGAGCACGACGGCGTCGGAGCCGTCCGAGTCGAGCGCCTCGAAACAGGCCTCCGTGACGATCTTGCGGGCGTCGGGATCGGTCTCGAGGTCCAGCACCGGCAGCTCGCACGCGTGCACGCCGAGGCAGGACCGGCGCAGGCCGTACCGTTCGGCCAGATCCCACGTCCGGCCGGTGGTCCGGCCCAGCGTCGTGACGACGGAGAAGCCACGACCCAGGAGCGCGGCCGCGTGCATGGCGGCCTCCGCGATGCCGACGACGGGCCCGGCGGCGATCTCCCGCGCTGCGTCGAGCCCCGGGTCGCCGAAACAGGCGATGACGTATCCGTCGACGCCGGCCTCCTCGCCCGCGGCGATCTCGGCGAGCACACCCGGTACGGCGAGCGCCTCGTCGTAGTGGCTCTCGATCGAGGCGGGACCCATCGTGGGGCTGACCGCCTCGACATCGGTGCCCGGGCCGGCGACGGCCCGGGCACACGCCTCGATGGTGGCGGTCATCGACCGGGTGGTGTTCGGGTTGACGACCTTGATGCGCATTCCGATCAGCCCACGCTCACCGGTTCGGCGGAACCGTCGTCGACGCGGACCGCGAGGGCAGTGCGGGTGGCGAGGACGTAGTAGACGGCCATGGCGAGGCCGCACCCGATGAACCAGCTGTACTGCGCGGCGGTGTACATGCCGGGCGCGGACTTGACCAGCACCGGGATCACCGCGACGGCGGCGCCGACGACGGTGGCGATCACCGCGGCGGGGTTGTAGCCCTTGCGGTACCAGTACGCGCCGCGCTCGGACATGGTGAACAGATCGTCGACGATCACCTTCTGCCTCCGCACCAGGTAGTAGTCCGCGATCAGGATGCCGAACAGCGGACCGATGAATGCGCCGAGCGTCTCGAGGGTGTAGTGGATGACATCGGGGTTGTTGTACAGGTTCCACGGGGTGATCAGCACCGAGCCGACGGCGGCGATCATTCCGCCGGCGCGCCAGCTGATCCGCTGGGGGCTGACGTTGGAGAAGTCGAAGGCGGGGGAGATGAAGTTGGCGACGATGTTGATGCCGATGGTGGCGACGGTGAACGTCAGGGCACCGAGCACGATCGCGAAGGTCGAGTCGATGCGGGCGACCGTTTCGACGGGATCGGTGATCAGCTCGCCGTACACGGGCAGGGTCAGCGACGCGGTGATCACCACGAGCAGTGAGAACACCAGGAAGTTGACCGGCAGGCCGAGGAGGTTGCCCTTCTTCACCGCGGCGAAGGACTTTCCGTAGCGGGAGAAATCGCCGAAGTTCAGCATCGGTCCGGAGAAGTAGGACACCACCAGCGCAATCGCGCCCAGCATCACCGGAATCGCATCCAGGCCCGTGTAGGTCACCGAGCCGAGATTCAGATCGATTGCGCTCCAACCGGCCTGGGAGATCAGGTAGCCGCACAGCAGGAACATCACGACATAGACTGCGGGACCGCAGAAGTCGATGAACCTACGGATCGACTCCATGCCGCGCCAGAATACGCAGGCCTGCACGACCCACAGGGTCAGGAAACTGCCCCAGCCTAGGGCGGAGAGCCCGGCGAAGCCGTAGTCCTCCACCACCGCGTACGGGGCCAGCGACGGGAACAGCTTGATCAGCACCACATCGAGCGCCGCCGAGGCGAGGAACGTCTGGATTCCGTACCAGGCCACCGCGATCAGGCCGCGGATGATCGCGGGTATGTTCGCGCCGAGCACCCCGAAGACGCTGCGGCAGATCACCGGATAGGGCACGCCCGTCACCTGACTGGGCTTGGCGACGAGGTTGCAGAAGAAGTAGACGATCGTGATGCCGGCGAGCAGGGCCACCAGCACCTGCCAGCTGGCCAGGCCGAGGGCGAAGAGGCTGCCGGCGGTGACGTAGCCGCCGACGCTGTGCACGTCGGACATCCAGAACGCGAAGATGTTGTACGAGCCCCAGCTCTGCTTCTTCAGCGGGGCGAGGTCCTCGTTGGTGAGCCGCGGGTCGTAGTCCGGCTCGACCAGCCCGCCGCCGACGGGGTGGCCCGCCGCTTCGACGAGGTCGTCGGCGCCGAGCACGGCGCCGCGCGGCAGATCACGGCGGGGAGAGATCAATTCGGTCATGGGTACTCCTGGACGTCGACGACCGGCGGGGTGCCGATCGGTTCGGCACGGCGCAGGTCCGCGAGGAAGGCAGTGGACCCGGAATCTCAGCGACGGTGGTGAATTCCGATGAGGTGAACGGTAACGATCAGGTGTTGCCGGTGGGTTTCCCGATCGGTATATCTTCCGGGGTCAGCAACCCGGCGTCGGCGGGCAGCGTCGCGATCACGGAATCGAGCCGATGGTTGTGGGCGTCGGCGGCGGCGAGGAGCCCCGCCGTGTCCCGGGCCAGGAACGCGGTCAGCATCCGCTCGTGCTCGGCATGCAGAACCGTCCGCTGCACCGCGGACACGTGCACCATCGGTTGCACGGGTTCGGTGATGTTCCAAGCCGATTCGAGCATGTGCAGCAGCCGGTGCATGCGCGACGGGCCGGCCAGCGCCAGGTGGAACTCGCGGCTCTCGCGGTGGTAGGTGTGCGGATCGTCGTCGGCGACGGCGCGTTCGAGGCGTGCGTGGACCCATGCGGCGTGGGCGTGATCGGCTTCGGTGGCCAGCGCCACCGCCGCCGTCAGTGCTGCCGTCTCGAGGGTTTCCCGCACGAGATACATCTCGCGGAGTTCGGCGGCGGTCAGCCGGGCGACGGCGTATCCGTGGTTCCGCCGGTGGTCGACGAGTCCCTCGCCGATGAGGGTTTTCAGCGATTCCCGGATCGGGATGCGGCTGACGCCGAACAGTTCCGCCACCTCGGGTACCGGGATGGGGGTTCCCGGCGGGACGGCGCCGGAGAGGATGACGCGGCGCAGTTCGTCGAGGATGGCCTGCTGGGGACGGCCGGGGGTCCCGGATTCGAGCCGGTCGAGCAGTATCGACCTGCGACGTGGCGGCACGGGACCCCTCCTACTGCTCCCTTCGGAATTCCGGCGCGACGGGCGACGGAAGCGAGGCGACCCTATCGCCGGCCTGTTTCGGGAACGTGTCGGCGACGTGTCGGCGCCGGGCGGGTGGCCGAGCGGGTTCCTTTCCCGGATGTCCCGTTCCCCGTAGGGTGGCCGACATGACGGCTTGGACCACACGCGACATCCCGAAGCAGGACGGCCGCACCTTCGTGGTGACGGGCGCCAACAGCGGCCTGGGCGAGGTGGCGGCCCGCGCACTCGGGGCCGCGGGGGCGCGGGTGGTGCTGGCGTGCCGGAACGTGGCCAAGGGCGAGGCCGTGGCCCGGGAGATCGGGCCCAACGCGCGGGTGCGGCGCCTCGATCTGGCCGACCTGGCATCGGTGCGTGAATTCGCCGGGGGCGTCGACGAGGTCGACGTGCTGGTCAACAACGCCGGCGTGATGGCAGTACCGCTGCGCCGCACCGTCGACGGATTCGAGATGCAGATCGGAACCAATCACCTCGGCCACTTCGCCCTCACCACCCTGCTGGGCGAGCGCGTCACCGACCGCGTGGTGACGATGTCGAGCGGCATGCACCGGATCGGCCGCATCGATCTCGACGACCTGAACTGGGAGCACCGTCGCTACGACCGGTGGCTGGCGTACGGGCAGTCGAAGCTGGCCAACCTGCTGTTCACCCACGAGCTGCAGCGCCGGCTCACCGAGCAGCAGTCCCCGGTCGTGGCGGTGGCCGCGCACCCGGGATACTCCTCGACGAACCTGCAGTCACACACCGAGTCGATCCAGGACGTGTTCCTGGGCGTGGCGAACCGGCTGGTGGGGCAGTCCCCGCAGACCGGAGCGCTGCCGCTGCTGTACGCGGCCACCGCGCCCGGCGTCGAGCCCGGCGGGTACTACGGTCCCGGTGGCCTGTTCGAGCTGCGGGGCGCCCCCGAGCGTGTCGAATCCAATTCGCGCTCGCACGACGAGGCTGTCGCCCGCGGACTCTGGGAGCTGTCGGCGCGGCTGTGCGCCCCGGCCGGATAGCGGAACCCGGGACGGCAACCGCACGGTCGGTCCGAGACGCCCCGGCCGGTCCGGGACGTTCCGATCAGTCCGAGACGCGCCGGAGGTAGAGCAGCCGGTCGCCGGCCTCCACCGCCTCGACCTCCGGGGACCCGACACGCAGCAGGCGGCCGTTGCGTTCGACGCCCAGGACGATGTCGGGGAGGTGCCGCGGTGAGCCGCCGACCTCGCCGGGTTCGACCTCGCGTTCGGCGATCGCGAAGCCTTCCTCCGGGGTGAGCAGGTCCTCGATCATTTCCACGACGTTCGGGGTGATGGTGGCGGCTCCGAGCAACCGGCCCGCCGTCTCGGAGGAGATCACCACCGTGTCGGCGCCCGACTGGCGGAGCAGATGGGTGTTCTCCGATTCGCGGATGGCCACGACGATCTTGGCGGCGGGGGCGAGTTCACGGGCGGTGAGGGTGACGAGCACCGCGGTGTCGTCGCGGTTGGCGGCGACGACGATCGAGTCGCAGTGCGGCACCCCGGCCAGGCGCAGCACGTCGGACTTGGTCGCCGAGCCCTGGACGGTGACCAAGCCCTGGCCGCTGGCGGCGTCGAGCACCACGGGGTCGGTGTCGACGACGACGATGTCCGAGGGCGCGGCGCCGTCGCCGAGCATCGCCTCGACCGCGGTGCGGCCCTTGGTGCCGTAGCCGGCGACGACGGTGTGGTTGCGCACGCGGTGTCGCCAGCGTTGGATGCGGAAGGTTTGGCGGGAGCTCTCGGTCAGGGCGGAGAGGGTGGTGCCGACCAGGATGATGAGGAAGAAGATCCGCAGCGGGGTGATGACCAGGACGTTGACGAGGCGGGCCTGCGGTGTGATGGGGGTGATGTCGCCGTAGCCGGTGGTCGAGAGCGACACCGTCGCGTAGTAGAGGCAGTCCAGCAACGACAGTTCGTTGTCCTGGGCGTCGGAGTAGCCGTCGCGGTCGAGGTAGACGACGAGCACCACCAGGGCCAGGGCGATCAGGGCGTACCCGATCCGGCGCACGATCGCCCGGCCCGGGCTGGTCTGTAGCTGCGGCACCCGCAGGATGCCCACCAGCGCGAAGTCGGGTCGCTCGGTCAGGGCGTCGGAACGGCTGAACCGGGTCCTCAGCGTGCTACCGGGCACGACCGGTGCCGTTCGGTGCCGCGGCCGGGTGGGGGTCCGGTCGCTCCTGGTGCGCTGTCGGTGACATCGTCTGCAGCCTACGTCGTTCCGGTGCTGTCAGGTGAGTTCGCTGAATCGTTCGGTGTTCCGGACCCGCCCGGAGACGATGATGGTGTCCCCGGGGGCGAGGACGGTGTCGGCGGTGGCGTAGGTGAAGTCCTCGCCGGGACGTTTGATCGCCACGACGGTCACGCCGAAGTCGGAGCGGACGGCGGTGTCGCCGAGGCGCCGGCCGATCGCGAACGCCGGCGGGGTCGTCTTGACCATCGCGAAGCCGTCGTCGAACTCGATGTAGTCGATCATCCGGCCGCGCACCAGGTGGGCGACCCGCTTGCCCATGTCGTGCTCCGGCCGGACGACGTGGTGCACCCCGATCTGGGTGAGGATCTTCGCGTGCGCGTTGCTGATCGCCTTGGCCCAGATGTTGTGCACGCCCAGGTTGATCAGGGCGGAGGCGGTGAGCAGGCTGGCCTCGAGATCGGAACCGATTCCCACGACGGCGCGGCCGTACTCGTGCACCGACAGTTGCCGCAGCGATTCCTCGTCGGTGGTGTCGGCGACCACGGCGTGGGTCAGGCGGTGGGCGACCTTCTGCACCACGGTGTCGCTGGAGTCGATGCCGAGGACCTCGGTGCCCTGGCTCATCAGCTCGAGCGCGAGCGACTTGCCGAACCGCCCGAGCCCGAGTACGACCACCACGTCGGAGGCGGATTTCCTAGCCAATGAAGGGCCTTTCTTCCGGGAGTTCGTAGCGCCGGCCGCGATCGCGGGCGGCGAGAGCGCTCACGAGGGTGATCGATCCGATGCGGCCCAGATACATCAGGAGCACCAGGATCAGCTGCCCCCAGACGGGCAGCTGCGCCGTGATCCCGGTGGACAGGCCGACGGTGGCGAACGCAGAGGTGACCTCGAACAACAGGACGTTGAGGTCGAACGAGGTTCCCGCCAACAGGGCGATGGTCGGCACCATCACCAGGGCGACACCGATCAGGGCCACCGACAACGCCTGACGCTGGACCCGGGTGTCGATGCGCCGGTCGAAGACGCTCACCGAGCGCTCGCCGCGGGCCTCGGCGAGGATGACGAACAGCAGAAGGACGAAGGTGGTGACCTTGATTCCGCCGGCGGTGCCGCCGCTGCCGCCGCCGATGAACATGAGCACGTCCGTCACCAGGAGGGTGGCCGGGTCCATCTGGGCGTAGTCGACGCTGTTGAAGCCGGCGGTGCGGGGCATCACGCCCTGGAACGCGGCGACGAGCAGCTTCTGGCCGAAGTGGTAGTGCTGCAGGGTGCGGGTCCACTCGAGCACCAGCACCAGCACCGGTCCCACCACCAACAGCACCGCGGTGACGGTCACGGTCAGGCGGGTGTGCAGGCTCCAGCGGTGGCTGCGGCCGCGCAGGTGCCGGGTCACTTCGAACAGGACCGGGAACCCGATGCCGCCCAGGATCACCGCGAGCATCAGCGGCACGCAGATCCACGGATCGTCGGCGAAGCCGATGATGTTGTCGCTGTAGAGCGCGAAGCCGGCGTTGTTGAACGCCGAGACGGAATGGAACACTCCCAGCCACACCGCACGCAGGGGCGGTTCCTCGTATCCGAGCGCAAACCGCAGGGCGAGCGCCACCGCGGTGACCGACTCGATGAACACGCTCATCCGCACGACGCCGACGACGACCGAGCGGACGTCGCCGAGCCCCGACGCACGCACCTCGGCCGCGGTATTCAATCGGGCCTTGAGGCCGATCCGGTTCGCGAGCAGCAGGCCGACGAGGGAGGCCATGGTCATGATCCCGAACCCGCCGGCCTGGATCAGGGCCAGGATGATGCCCTGGCCGAAGCCGGACCAGTGCGTGGGCGTGTCGACGACGACCAGGCCCGTCAGGCACATCGCCGAGGTCGCGGTGAACAGGGCGTCGACGAGGGAGGTCGCGGTACCGGGCAGGCTCGCCGCGGGCGTGAGGAGCATGAGCGTGCCGACGGCGATCGCGGCGGCGAAGCTCAGCGCCACGACCCGCACAGGAGTGAGCGTCGCCCGTGCCGCCATGCGCCGCAGCAGGGACGGCGCGAACGCACCGGTGCGTGTCCTCACCCGGAGGAGACTAGACCCGCTCCGGGCCGCCGGGGAACCGGACGGCGGTGGCCGGAGTTCGGACCCATGCCGTGACGGCGGCGGGTGCGGGCCGCCGATCGGCGGAGGTGAACGTCACCGGTCTCTGCTGCGGGATCGGCGTGGCGCCGGCTCCCGTTCGTCCTCGTTGCCGGCGAGCAGGCCACGGACCCGTTCGCCGGCGGAGTCCAGTGCGCCCTTCGTCTTGTGCTCGGCGGCCTTCTCGACGACGTTCCCGGCCACGCCACCGACGACGTCCGTCAGGCCCTTCGGCTCGGTCGTGGAGATCTCGAGCCTGTTGACTGCCTCGGCGAAACGCAGGTAGGTGTCGACGCTCGCCACCACGACTCGTGCGTCGATCGTGATGATCTCGATGCCCACGAGCGAGACGCGCACGAATGCGTCGATGACGAGTCCCTTGTCGAGGATGGTGTCGATGACGTCGGCGAGGCCGGACGAGTTCGGCCGTGCCATCGTGCCGCCGCCCCCACCTCCGCCTGCGGATTGGATGGTCATGGTCCGCGCTCCTGTCGCTCCAACGGTCCGCGAGCCGCCGCGCCGCGCGGGAGACCTCTCGTGGGGCGGTGCCCGTGTAAGGGCTATAGCCACGCGCTCCCGAGTCGAAACACGCCCGCGCGGAGAAATACGGGCGGGACCAGCTCCAAAGACATACCGTGCGACCGGTTTGTTGCTATCGTCGCTTCGGGCCGCGATCCCGGCAGGGAGGTCACTCCGCCTGGCATGCGAGCGGGGAGTCCCGGCCCCCTACGTCTCCGCGTCGTCCGGGACTGGACGAGGGGTAGTCCCCGCGGCGCGGAGACGTCACACCATTTCCGCGCGTCGCGGGCACGTCCCTGCGGAGATGGCCGGGTTACCGCACGCGCGGGCTGTTTCGGCGCCACGATGGGGGAATGCAGGTGATGAGCCTTCCCGAGGCGCTGTTCGTGCTGCTCGAAACCTTGTCGCGTCCACTGCACCTCGGGGCTCTCGCGTTGTTCGAGCCCCCGCCGGATGCCGGGGACGACCATGCCCGTCGCATGTACGAGACCCTGCTCGCCCACGACGAGGTGGCGGATCCGCTGCGCCGGCGTCCGGTGCGGACGCTGCGCGGGGCCGGCTACCCGTGGTGGTCGCGTCCCGAGGACGTCGACCTGCGGTTTCACGTACGTCACACCGCCGTGCCCGGATCCGGTTCGATGGCCGACCTGCTGGCCCTCGTCTCCCGGATCCACGGCTCCCCGCTCGACCCGCTCCACCCGATGTGGGAGGTGTACGTCATCGAGGGACTCGAGGACGGGCGCACCGCGATGTACGCGAAGATCCACCTGTCCCTCGCCGACGGCCCGGCCGGCCTGCGCCTGCTGCACCGGAGCATGTCCACCGACCCCGGCGCCCGCGACTGCCCCGCGCCGTGGAGCCCGGAGGTGGTGGCCCCCCGGGCTCGGCTGTCGCCCCCTCCCACCTCGTGGCTGCGCGCCGGGCTCCGGGTCGGCGCGGAGGTGTTCGCGATGACCCCGGAGATCGGCAGGCTGGTCACGGAGGGCGTGCGCCGGCACCAGGTGGCGCTGCCGTGGCAGACGCCGCCCACGATGTTCAACGTCGCGGTGGGCCGGGGCCGGACCCTCGCGGCGCGCTCCTGGCCGATCGAGCGGCTCCACTCGGTTGCGACGTCGGCGGACACCACGATCGACGCGGTCGTGCTGACGATGTGCGCCGGCGGCCTGCGCGCGTATCTGTCCGAGCGGTACGCGCTCCCGGAGGCACCGCTGACCGCGATGCTCCCGGTGCCGATGAACCTCGGTGGCGCCGCGGTCGGTCCCGGCGGCCGCGAACCCGGCGTCGGAGCGATGGTGATCGGCCTGGCCACCGACGAACCCGATCCCGCGGTGCGGCTCGCCCGGATCGCCGACTCGCTCGTCCACACCGACCGGGTGGTCACCGCGCTGAGCGGAACCCAGTTCCTGATGCTCAGCGCGTTGTCGCTGAGCCCGCTCGCGCTCGAGCCGGTGCGGCGGTTCGTCGACGAGATCCCGCCGCCGTTCAACGTGCTGATCTCCTACCTGCCGGGACCTTCCCGCACCCGGTACTGGAACGGTGCGCGGCTGACCGGCATCTACCCCGTGCCGGCCGTGCTGAACGGGCAGGCACTGAGCATCACCCTCACCGGGAACGACGGCCGGCTCGATCTCGGGGTGGTCGGCGACCGCCACGCGGTGCCCGCCCTCGACCGGCTGGTCGAGCTCCTCGAGGGCGCGCTCACCGAACTGGAGAGCGCTGTGGGTACCCGGCCGCGGTGAAGCCGGCCGGCTCCACCGGGCACTCGCCCCTGCCGATCTGCCCGAGCAGGTCGAGGGTGCGCAGGTAGCGCCGGACGAGATCGCCCGCCGACAGATCCGACTCCGCCGCCTCGCGCAGGGCCGCGGACACGCCGTCGCCACGGGCCCACCGGTGGATCGCGCGCATCGCCACCGGATCCGGTTCGGGGCCCGCGGGCAGGCCGTGCCGGCGCTCCGCGTCGGACAGTTCCCGCCACAGCCGGACCGTCGCGCGGTACGCGGCGTCGACACCGGCCGTGGGGGCTCCGCCGCCGGGCGCCGGCCGTCGCGATTCGCCGAGCACACTCGACACGACGGCGGCCAGCTCGGCCGGATCGAGGCCCGCCCACACGCCGGTTCTCAGGCACTCGGCAACGAGAAGGTCGCTGCCGCAATAAATCCGGCCCAGCATCCGGCCGTGGTCGGTGGCCACCGCCTCGCCGGTGTACGGGTCGGACAGGATGTACCCGCGTTCGTCGAGCAGCCCGAGGACACGGTCGAACGTCTCCACGAGCCGGCCGGTGGCGGCGGCGACCTGCCCGCGCAGCACCTCGGTGTCGGCGGCCAGCGCGCGACGGCGCTCGGCGACGGTGATCAGGCGTTCCCGATCGGCGTGCCGGTGCCCGGGGTGCGAACGCACGGCCCGCGCGAGAGCGGTCACCGCGTCGGCGGTGCCGCTGGTGCGCGCCGCGGCCAGCCGCTCGCGCAACTGCTGGTACTCGGCGAAACCCTCGGCGTCCCCGAGTTCGTCGTCGAGCCGGTGGAGCGTCGCCGCGTTCGTCGTCGCCGCGGTGGCCAGCGCGGCCACCGAATGCTCCGCCTGGAACTGGGCGAAGGACCGGCCGAGCAGGTCCCGGGCTCCGGCGACGCCGAGCCGGTCGACGAGGTTGACAGCGGTGTTGTAGCCCACCCGCAGGGAGCTGTTCAGCGGGTAGGTGCGGGTGGAGGCGAGCCCCGCGACGGTGGCCGGCTGCACTTCCGGGCTCCACAGCACGACCGCGTGGCCCTCCCGATCGATGCCGCGACGGCCGGCCCGTCCCGTCAACTGGGTGTACTCGCCGGCGGTGAGGCGGACCGGCCCGGCGGTGGTGTGCTTGACGAGGCGTTCGAGCACGACGGTCCGTGCGGGCATGTTGACGCCCACGGCGAGGGTCTCCGTGGCGAAGACGATCCGGACGAGGCCGAGGCCGAACAGCTCCTCCACGGCGTGCCGGAATACCGGCACCATGCCCGCGTGATGGGCGGCGAAGCCGCGTTCGAGTCCGTCGAGCCAGTCGGCGAATCCGAGCGCGTCGAGGTCGGCGGGGGAGAGGCCGGCGGTGTGCCGGTCGACGATGCGGCGGATGCGGGTGACGTCGGCGGCCTCGGTGAGCCGCAGCGACGAGCGCAGGCATTCGGCGACGGCCTCGTCGCAGCCGCTGCGGCTGAAGCGGAACCAGATCGCCGGCAGCAGCGACTCGGCCTCGAGCCGCGCGACGAGCTCGGGCCGGTCGACGCCGGCCGGGCCGGGCGTGGCCGTGCGGCGGCGCCGGCGACGCGACGGGACGGCGGGGGCGGCGTCGACGAGCTGGCGATGCGCGACGTACCGCACGAGGTTCTCGTCGATCGCACCGGTGGTGGGGGAGAACAGGTCGAACAGCCGGCCCCCGGCGAGCACGTGCTGGTGCAGCGGAACCGGCCGGGTCTCCTCGACGACGACGGTGGTCGCGCCGCGGACCCGGCCCAGCCAGGCACCGAACTCCTCGGCGTTGCTGACCGTCGCGGACAGGCTCACCAGGCGCACGGTGCCGGGTAGATAGAGGATGGCCTCCTCCCACACCGCGCCGCGCTCGCGGTCGGCGAGGTAGTGGACCTCGTCCATCACGACGTGGGTGAGCCCGTCGAGCAGGGGCGAGCGGCCGTGCAGCATGCTGCGCAGCACCTCGGTCGTCATGACGACCACGGGTGCGTGCGGGTCGACCGAGACGTCTCCGGTGAGCAGGCCGACCCGCTCGTCCCCGAGTTGCGCGGCGAGGTCGGCGTGCTTCTGGTTGCTCAGGGCCTTGATGGGCGTCGTGTAGAAGCACTTGCCGCCGGCGGCGAGCGCCAGGTGCACCGCGAACTCGCCGACGATCGTCTTGCCGGCGCCGGTGGGGGCACAGACGAGCACGTCCCGGCCCTCGTCGAGAGCGCGACAGGCGCGGACCTGGAAGTCGTCGAGCGTGAAGCCGAGTCCCGCGGTGAACTGCGCGAGCCGCGGCCCGTCCTGCCTGCACACGCAATCCACGCTACGCGTGCCTGGGGACGGACCGCGGCGAGCCGCGCGAGAGTGACCGCGGCGAGCCGCGCAGGTGTGACCGCGGCGAGCCGCGCGGGTCAGTCCTCGGTGACCTCGAGCTCGACCTCGATGTTGCCGCGGGTGGCGTTCGAGTACGGGCACACCTGGTGGGCCTTCTCGGTCAGTTCGAGGGCTTGTGCGCGCGGCACGTGGGGCAGTGACACCTCGAGCGTGACCTTCAGGCCGAAGCCGCCGCCGTCGGTGCGGCCGATGCCGACGCGTGCTCCGACCGCCGAGTCGGCGACGTCGGCCTTGTCCTGCCGGGCGACGAGCTGCAGCGCCGAGTGGAAGCAGGCGGCGTATCCCGCGGCGAAGAGCTGCTCGGGATTGGTGCCCTCGCCGGTGCCGCCCATTTCGGTGGGGATGGCGAGGCCCAGGTCGAGCTTGCCGTCGGAGGTCCGGGCGCGGCCGTTGCGACCCTCTCCGGTGGCGAGTGCTTCGGCGGTGTAGAGCACGTTCATGGCTTCTCCTGTGGGGTGGCGGGATGGGGATCGGGTGTTTCGGGGCGGTGCAGCGCCTCGGTCATGCGGTGGAGCGTGTCGCGAAGGGCGGCCAGCTCGTCGGCCGCGAGGCCGCTCGCGCGGGCCATGCGCGCGGGGATGTCCTCGGCGCGGGCGCGCAGCTCGCGCCCGGCCTCGGTGAGGTGGATCTGCACGCGGCGCTCGTCGCTGCTCTGCCGCCGGCGTTCGAGCAGTCCGGCGCTCTCGAGCCGCTTGAGGAGCGGGGAGAGGGTGCCGGTGTCGAGGTCGAGGGCGTCGCACAGGTCGCGGACGCCGCGGCCGCTGTGGTCCCCGCGGCTTTCCTGTTCCCACAGGGCCAGGAGTACGAGGTACTGCGGGTAGGTGACGCCGAGCCGGTCGAGCATGCCGCGGTAGGCGGCGGTGGTGGCCCGGGAGGCGGAGTAGAGCGCGAAGCAGACCTGCCGGTCGAGCGCGAGATCGTCGGACACGAGAAATAAAGTAGCGCACCGCTATGTTGTGCACAACTGAAATTCGGGCCTTAAGGATATGGCGCACATCACACCATCTGTGGAATTGACAGGGGACCCGACACGTTAGTTGAGTGAGAAAGACTCAAGTCCGAGAGAGAGGCTTCGGAATGCCGGCATTCTTCGGGCCTGGTGGCCCTGGGCGTATCGACATCACCCGCTACCTGAGCCGTGGCACCCAGGAACTCATGGCCGCTGCGGCCCGATTCGCCGCCGAACGCGGCGACACGGACCTCGACGCGCTCCACGTCCTGCACGTGATGGCGGAACAGGACCCGGTCCGGTCGGTCATGACCCGCGCCGGGGCCGATCCCGCCGAGGTCCTGGCCGCGGTGGAGCAACGGCTCCCGCAGGAACAGACCCGCACCGCGGTCACCGCTCCCGCCCTCACCGGCGCGATCAAGACGGTGCTGCTCGAGGCGCACCAGCTCACGCGCGCCCTCGGCGCGACCTACATCGAACCCCAGCACCTGTTCGTGGCCCTCGCCGCCGACCAGGAACACGGGGTCGGAGGGCTGCTCGTCTCGGCCGGGATCACCGCTCAGTCGCTCCAGGCCGCCCTGCAGCCCGCCGCGCCCGCCGAGGCGGCGCAGGAGCAGTCCGCCACCCCCACCCTGGACAAGTACGGCGTAGACCTGACCGAGCGTGCCCGCGGCGGCGGCATCGACCCCGTCATCGGCCGTGCCGACGAGATCGAGCAGACCGTCGAGATCCTCTCCCGCCGCACCAAGAACAACCCGGTTCTGGTCGGTGAGGCCGGTGTCGGCAAGACCGCGATCGTCGAGGGTCTGGCCCAGCGCGTCGTCGACGGCGACGTCCCGGACAGCCTGCGCGGCAAGCGGATCGTGCAGCTCGACCTGACCGGTATGGTCGCCGGCACCCGGTACCGCGGCGACTTCGAGGAGCGGCTGACCAAGGTGCTCGACGAGATCGCCGCGCACTCGGACGAGCTGATCGTCTTCGTCGACGAGATCCACACCGTCGTCGGCGCGGGCGGCGGCAACGAAGGCGCGATGGATGCCGGCAACATTCTCAAGCCCAAGCTCGCCCGCGGGGAACTGCACATCGTCGGCGCCACCACGCTCGACGAGTACCGCAAGCACATCGAGAAGGATCCGGCGCTCGAGCGCCGCTTCCAGCCGGTCACCGTCGGCGAACCCGGCCACGACGACGCGGTCGCGATCCTGCGCGGCCTGCGGGACCGCTACGCCGAACACCACGGTGTGCGGTACACCGACGACGCGCTCGACGCCGCCGTGGACCTGTCGGTGCGGTACCTGCCGGACCGGCACCTGCCCGACAAGGCGATCGACCTGATCGACCAGGCCGGTGCCCGGCTGCGGCTGCGCTCACCGCGCGTCGACGAGAAGGCGTTGCGCGAGCAGCTGGCCCGGCTCGAGGCCGACAAGGACCGGGCCGTCGCGGCGGAACGCTACGAGCAGGCCTCGCGACTGCGCGACCAGATCACCGAGGTGCAGGCCCGTCTCGATGCCGGCGCCCCCGCCGGTGCCGAGGTGCCCGAGGTGACCGCGGAACTGATCGCCGAGGTCGTCTCCCGCGCCACCGGCATCCCGGCGACGCGGATGACCCAGGCGGAGAAGGAGCGGCTGCGCGGCCTCGAGGACGAACTGCACCGGCGCGTCGTCGGGCAGGACGAGGCCGTCCGGGCCGTGGCCCGGGCCGTGCGGCGCAGCCGCGCCGGCATGAGCGATCCGCATCGGCCGGTCGGCAGCTTCCTGTTCCTGGGTCCCACCGGCGTCGGCAAGACCGAGCTGGCGAAGGCGCTGGCGGAGGTGCTGTTCGGCGACGAGCGCAAGATGCTGCGGGTGGACATGAGCGAGTTCGGCGAGCGGCACACGGTCAGCCGTCTCGTGGGGGCGCCCCCGGGCTACGTCGGCTACGGCGAGGCGGGTCAGCTCACCGAGCAGGTGCGGCGCAACCCGTACTCGGTCGTGCTGCTCGACGAGATCGAGAAGGCGCACCCGGACGTGTTCAACACCCTGCTGCAGGTGCTCGACGACGGCCGGCTCACCGACGGCCAGGGCCGCACGGTCGACTTCACCAACACCGTGGTGATCATGACCAGCAACCTCGGCTCGGACATCATCTCGAGCCGCGGCGGGGCGCTGGGCTTCAGCACCGGGGACGCCGAGGCGGCCGAGAAGCCGCTGCGGGACCGGGTGATGGGCCGTCTGCGCGAGTCGATGCGGCCGGAGTTCCTCAATCGCATCGACGAGATCGTGATCTTCCGCAGGCTCGACACCGAGCAGCTGCACCGGATCACCGACCTGCTGTTGGACGACAGCCGTAAGCGACTGCACGCCAAGGGAATCGAGATCGAGTTCACCGAGGCCGCCGTCGACTGGATTGCCGAGCACGGCCACCAGCCGGAGTTCGGGGCGCGGCCGTTGCGCCGGTCCATCCAGCGCGCCGTGGACGACCGCATCGCCGACCTGCTGCTCGACGACGTGCTCGTCGAGGGTGGGCAGGTCCGAGTCGACGTCGCCGACGACGAACTGGACCTGATGGTGCGCTGACGCTGCCACCGACGCGCAGGGACGCGGGGCGGTGACCGGAACCGGTCACCGCCCCGCGTGCTGCGCAACGGGTCCGTGGGTCGTCGTCGAGCCCGGCTCCGACCGGGCGTCGGCGACGCGGCCCTGTTCCACCGGCCCCTGCGGCATTTGTCCGTTGTCCGGGCGCGCAACTTGTCACCCGCAGTGACAGTGATCACACTGACTGGGCAGCGGTCTGCGATCCCGTGCGGGCCCGGGGTCGCAACGAAGGAGCCGCCCAGGTGGATGTGCAGCAGGGGGAGACGCGGATCGCGGTCGACGAGGAGGAGTTGCAGACGCCATGGCCGAACCTCGCAGCCCGGCCGCGGTGGGGGCCCTCGCCATCCTCGTGATGCTGTTGGCGACGCTGGCGGTCTTCTCCTTCGATTCGCTACCGCTCCTGGGAGCCGGCGCCCTCTACCGTGCCGAGTTCACCGAAGCAGCGGGCCTGAGACCCGGCAACGAAGTCCGGATCGCCGGTGTCAAGGTCGGCAAGGTCATGTCGGTCGAACTCGAAGGCGACCACGTCGAGGTGACGTTCGGAGCCAAGGACGCGTGGATCGGTGACAACACCTCCGCCTCCATCCAGATCAAGACGATCCTGGGGCAGAAGTACCTGGCCCTCGACCCCCGTGGCTCCGAGGTCCTGAATCCGCGGGAGGTGATCCCACGCGACCGCACCACGTCCCCCTACGACGTGCTCGAGGCCTTCTCGGCGGCGGCACAGACCATCGGGGAGATCGACTCCACCCAACTCGCCCAGAGCCTGACGGTGTTGTCCCAGGCATTCGACAACACCTCCGACGACATCCGCGCCTCCCTCGACGGCGTCACCCGACTCTCACAGACCATCGCGAGCCGCGACCGAGAATTGCGCAGACTGCTCGACGCGACCGAGCACACCACAGGGGTGCTGGCCGACCGCAATGCCGAATTCACTCAACTGATCACCGACGCCGGACTGCTCATCGGGGAACTGAACAGCCGGCAGCAGGCGATCTCCCAGCTGCTCACCGGAACCCAGCGCCTGTCCCGGCAACTGACCGGACTCGTGCGCGACAACGAAGCCACCATCGGACCGGCACTCGAACAACTCCGCGGCGTCGTGCAGATCCTCGACGCCCGCAACGACGACCTGAACCGGGCGCTGGAGCTGTACTACCCCTTCATCCGCATGTACACGAACATCATCGGCAACGGGCGCTGGTTCGAGGGAGTCATCGTGAATCTCACCCCGCCCGGGTTGCCGGATATTTCGGCGCCGCGCAGTCCCATTCGCACGATGGAAGGCAATTGACCGGCAGACGTCGCGTGAGGCCGCAGCGCAGACAGGTCACGCCGCTTCGCCCGCACCGCCACCGGCCCACCTCCGCTCGCCGACACGGGACTGCACATCCGAGCAGTTGCACCGGCATCCCCAACCGAGAGATGATCGTTCGGTCCGGCGCCCACGTCCCATAGCGGCCGCACGCTCCGAAGACGTGGCCCCGGCGGCGGGACGCCGTTCCGGGTTCCGAACCGGACGTCCCCGCGCTCCCGGCTCTCACCCCAGGGTCACACTTCTCACCCCTAGGGTGGCTATCGAGGCTCCCGATCCCGGACAAGTGTCGAGCTGGGTAAGTGGCGCGGCGCCACAAGCCGCGCGATGCGAGGAGTCACTCATGAGCATCGTCAACCTGCAGGCAGACCCCCGGGCCGGTCCGGGGCAGCGCTCCACACCGAAACCCCTCGTCGAGGGGACGACGCTGGCGGGGGTGTGCGGCGTCGTACCACCGCACCGTTATGCTCAGGCCGAGCTCACCAAGATGTTCGCCGACTACTGCCTCGGCGAGGACGGCGACATCAGGTTGCTGCAGCGGCTGCACGCCAATGCCGAGGTCCGGACGCGGCACCTGGTGCGCCCGCTCGAGCGCTATCCGGAGCTGCACGACTTCGACGATTGCAACAACACGTTCATCGAAGGTGCGATCGAGTTGGGTGCGGCCGCCGTGACCGGCGCGCTCGCCCAGTCCGGGATTCGACCCGACGAGGTGGACTTGATCATGTCCACCACGGTCACCGGTGTCGCCGCCCCGTCGATGGAGGCCCGGATCGCGTATCGGGTCGGGCTGCGACCCGACGTCAAACGGGTGCCGATCTTCGGGCTCGGGTGCGTTGCCGGTGCGGCGGGAACAGCGCGTCTGTACGAC
>NZ_WVTE01000261.1:0-31101 GCF_009939605.1 Rhodococcus sp. YH1
GCCGGCCTGGGCACGTTGCTGTTCGACCTGCTGACCGCCGGCGAGGAGGGCGACCGCGCCCTCGTCTTCGACATCGAACTGCTCGCGAGCCGGCTCGGCGAGGTGACCGATCTCGTCCGCGCGGAAGCCGAGTGGATCGGCTACTTCGGGGCCAGCACCGGCGCCGCCGCGGCGCTGTGGGCCGCCGCCGATCCGGACCGGGAGATCGCCGCCGTCGTCTCCCGCGGCGGGCGACCCGATCTGGCGATGCCCCGGCTCGGCCGGGTCCGCGCCCCCACGCTCATGCTGGTCGGCGGCCTGGATCGCATGGTGATCGAACTGAACCGGCAGGCCGCCGCGGCCATGCGGTGCGAACACGAACTGCGGATCGTGCGCGGGGCGACGCACCTGTTCGAGGAACCCGGCACGCTCGAGGTCGTGGCACAGCAAGCGCGGGACTGGTTCCTCGATCACCGCCCGGCGCCTCCGGCCTGACCGGCGCGCAACATACACGGCGTCGGATCTCTCTGCCGCTCCGGGGAATTCGGACATCGACGACGGAACGCCCGGGGGCACCGCACCGACTCACCGGCTTGCGCTGGGCAAACACGGGTACGGTGGACACGACGGCACAGTCCTCGTACTGTGACGGAGGACACAAACTCGGGTAACTGCCGAACCGGCGGGGTACCCGCACTACAACGAGTTGACACACGCCCAGTGGCGACACCTCAGAGGCGGACAATTGACGATCGAAGCACACCGTGACATCCCCGCGGTACGACGCCTGACGGCACTCGACACCGCGCAGGCTCTTCTCCGCTCCGCAAGGGGCCGTTCCTACACCGAGGACCAGGCGTTCGACGAACTGCTCGACGCCTCGATGCGCTTCCACGTCGACATCGTCGACCTGTGCGAAGCCCTCACCGACCTGGCCACCGGTCCCGGCACCGTCCAGGGACTCCGACGTACCGTCCACGGACACCGGCGCGCCCACACCGTCGCGGCCGAACTGTGGGGCCCGCTGCTCGACCGGAGGACCGCCCCCGCCGAGAACTGATCACCGGAAGCGGATGCTCAGCGTGCGCCGGACGAGGTCACCGATCTCGTCCGCCCACGCGAGGATGCCGAGCGTCGAGTCGATGTTCCCGGGCGGCGTCCGTACCAGGGTGTCCCTGCGGATCAACCGCTCGAAGTCCACCGTCACCGGATCCGGGCGCACCCCGCCGTTGCCGTGGTGGAACTGCACCCCGGCGCGGCGCATCACGTTGATCAGCTCCTGCGCAAGGATCCCGTTCGCGACCGTCGTCGGATGCACGCCGTCGAGGGAGAACAGCCCGCCCGCGGCCCGGCCCCCACGACCGTCGGCCGTCAGGAACCGCGAGTCCGGCACGGGGTCGAGCGCGGCGAGTGCGGACGGGAGCGGGTACGGGGTCCACCACGCCGGACGGGCACCGACATCGGTGACGAAGCGCCGCGACGCGAGGCGCTCGAGCAGGCCGGCCACGTCCAGCAGATACCAGTCCCGGGCCGGGCCGTGCACCCCGGAACGAGCGTCGGCGACCGCCTGCTCGATGCGCTCGTTGTACAGGTCGATCGCGACGTCCACCGCGTACGCGCCGGCACCCGTGATGTGCTCGTCCTGAGCCGGGTCGAACCGCGCCTCCTCGATCCACGGCCGGGTGTAGTACGGGAAATAGGGCGACCCCGGTTCCATCTTGCGTCCGAGTCCCTTCGCGATCGGCGCGATGGTGACGTGGGGAATCGTGCACCACACGACGTGCCGCGCACGGATCGCCGTCACCCGCTCGACCACCTCCGCGAACTCGGCCGCGAAGTGCTCGGGCCGCCAGATGGTGTAGGCGTCCTTCGCGGTGAGGTCGCGAAAATCCGGACCGCTCCATGCGATGCGCAGGTCCGTGACCGTGCCGAGCGCGTTGTTGGAGCCGAGGAACACCACCAGCGTCTCGATCCCGGACTCGGTCGTGTCGTCGTGGTCGTCGCCGAGCGCCGCGGCCGCGTCGAACAACGTCATCGCCTTCGCCCCGTCGCTCCAGCGCGGATACACCCGCAACGCGGCGCGCTCCCCGTTGTTCTGCACGATCTGGTCGAGCAGGTCGTCGTTCGGTGCGGCGATCGCCGCCTCGCACGTCGCGGCGGTCTTGCTCAGGGCGTCGCGCAGGTCCCAGCCGAAACAGGACAGGTTGTGCTGGTATGCCACCGGCAGCGACGGCTCCCGACCGGGCCCGCGCTCCCAGTAGTCCTCCACCTGGTCCATGAACGCGCGGACGGCGAACAGCGCGAGCGGGGTCTCCCACATGTTCACCGACGGCCCGAAGCGTCGCTCGAGATCGCGCAGGAGCAGTTCGATGTTGAGCGGCAACCCGCCCGGACCGCCGTAGCGCGGATAGCGGAACCGGCGGAGCCAGCCGAGTTCGTGGGCGACGATCGCGGGGACCGAGACGTCGGTGTGGAAGACGGCGCCGCTCTGGAACCCCTGCAGCACCGAGTCGCCGATCGCGACGAGCCGGTGCGGGGGCACCCCCTTGGTGTCGACCCGCACGTCGCGGCCGAGCGCCGGATCCGACACCGGCACCCGGGGGGTGGACGCCGCGCGCACCCGCACGTCCGCGGGTGTGCCGTCCGGGAGATCCATCGGAGTCACCGGCATTTCGTCCTCCCCCGGGCCGCGCGTGCGCCTGCTCCGAGCGTGAGCCGCGCGCGGTGGGTTGTCAACGACCCGGCCGGCGACCAATTCTGTAGGGCATGGCTACCGACGAGGACTTCGCGCACACCGACGAGGCAGCCCGCAATCGGCGGGAGAAGTCGCTCGTCCTCGCCCGGTTCGTCTGGAATCGCGGCATCACCGCGGACGAGCTGCTGGCCCTGAGCGACGACGTGCGCCGGAAGCTGGCCCGGGCCGCCGGAGCGCACCCGCCGCGCACGATGGAGACGTGGGCGCTCGTCGCGCGGCTGCTCACCGAGAAGTCGGCGTGGGCCGCGCAGCATCCCGGCCATCCCGCAGCCGCCCCCACCGCCGCGGACGAGAAGATCATGTGGGTGAAGAAGCCGCCGCGCCGGTGGCTGTGAGCCCCCCGGACCCTCACGCGCCGAGCGGGTCGAACGCGTACGACACGGCCGGCACCTGCATCGCGAACCGGACGAGGTGACCCTCGCGCGCGGCGCAGACGCTCCCGGCACCGCCGGGCAGGGGTGGCAGCGCGACGTCGCGTGGTGGGAGCAGCCGTCCCGGCACCGGCACGCCGTAGCAGCGGGCGTCGCCCAGCTCGATCCGGGCCACGCCGTCCGTGACGGTGGCGTCGACGAGCGCGGTGAGCCGGCGGCGGCGATGCGTCGCGCGGATCGATCCGTCGCGGTCGAGGGCGAGAACCCAGGCGTGGCCGAGGGAGTTGAGCCAGTCGAGCACGGTGCCGACGCCGCTGGTGCCGTGCACGTCGAGGCGGTGTGCGCTGAGCCGGGTGCGGAGCCCGGGGACGACACGCACCCCGTGCGCCACCACGGTCACCTCGTCCACCCGGCGCCCGCCCCAGTCGACCGCCGCGAGCTCGACCCGGGACTGCAGGTGCGCGCGGCGACGGCGCACCTGCACCGACCGCACCGTCGCCCGCACCGGCACGCCGTGCACGTCCGTCGCGACGGTGCGTCCGACGTATCGGTGCGTCAGGCCCAGAGCGAGCGCGGTGACGATCACGTCCGGGACCAGGGCGGTCGTCGTGCCGGCGGCGAGGTCGGCGAGCGGCTCCACCCAGCGGGTGGCCCACCCGTCCGCTTCGACGCCGGTGTCCATCCGGACATCATGCCCTCTCCGGCGCCGTGCGCCCCGCCTCGGCCGAATGTGACACGCGTTCAATGTGATCGAACCTGTGTGACATTCGGCCACCGCGGAGTCAGCGGTCGGCGTCGTCCCAGATCCGCAGGATGGTCGAGAGGATGTCCTCGGACACGCCCAGGCCGCCGAGGTGGCTCTCGCCGGGCAGGTGGTGGAACTGGGCGTCGGGCAGCCGGCCCACCACATGCAGGCCGTGTTCCATGGGGACGATGTGGTCCGTGTCGCCGTGCCACCACCGGACCGGCACCTCGACGTCCTCGAGACGGAAACCCCAGTCCCGGGCGAACGCCACGATATCGGCGAAGGGCGCGGCCATCTGCTTGCGGCTGCCGTTGAGCAGATCGTCGAGGAACATCGCCTTGAACTCGGGGCGGGCCAGCAACTGCCGGTCGGCCTCGGGCGAGAGCCACCCGTACATGTCGATGAGCGGCGATGCGAACGGCCGCACGACCCGGATCATCGACCTCACGCCCATGCCGATGGGGACACCCCAGACGGTGAGCAGCGGCGCGACCATTGTGCCCAATCGCATCAGGCCGCCGCTGATCGCGTCGGGCCCGACGACGGGCGCAACGCCCCCGAGCACCGCGGCGGCCACGACCCGCTCGGGCATCGCATGCGCCGCGGCGAGGGTGTAGGGGCCGCCGCCGGAGAGTCCGACGACCGCCATCCGGTCCACGCCGAGAGTGTCCGCGACGATGCGCAGGTCGTCCGCGAAGGCGAGGACGTTCTCGTAGCGGTGCGGACTCGACGAGCCGATGCCGGGGCGGTCGAGGCCGATGAGCCGTACGTGCTCGCGCTCGGCGTAGCTGCGTGCCTCGACGGGGATCTGCCGACGCGCCCCGGGGGTGCCGTGTAGCCAGAACACCGCCCGGCCCTGGGCCGATCCGAACTCGGCGAAGCCGATCCGGCGGCCGCCCCCGACCGCGACGGAACCTTCCAGCTTGGGACGTTCGACGTCGATCATGGGCGCCAGCATGCCACGTGGCTGCGGTCACACGACGCAGGTGTCCGTGACAGCGCGGGCCGGGCATCCCCGGCGACGGGCCCCGCGCTCAGCGCAGCGCGTCGATCAGCTCACCGACGGTGTGTGCGGATTCGAGCGGATGACGGAGGCGCCCGGCCGGATTCACCGAGTAGAGGTTGCGGCGGCCCGCGCGGGTGCGGGTCAGGTAGCCGCCGTCGACCAGGTCGGCGAGGATCGTCTGCACGGACCGCTCGGTGATCCCGATCCGCTGCGCGAGTTCGCGGACGGTGGGCTGTCCGCCTCCGGCGACACACAGCAGTACGTGCGCGTGGTTGGTCAGGAACGTCCAGCCCCGGGCACGGTCCTCGTCGCCGGCGGGCGGCGTTCCGGGGCGGGGGGAGGAGGTCACCCGCACACCATAGGGCACCGCGGTTTCCGGTATCGCGCTTCGCGCTCGGGCCGCGGCCGCGTCCCTGGTGCGCCCGGGCGGCCCCGGGTAGGGTTCGCCGGGTGAACACCGGGCCGGCACTACGCCACTCACGGATCGGCGACCCGGTGGAGGTCTGAGCGTGGACCGCAACGAGTCGGCGTGGTTCTTCCGTGAACTGTTGGAACTGTCGGAAGCACCGTCCTGGGGCCCGTTCACCAACATCCAGCTCGACGACGGCGTACTGCTGCAGTTCGCCGAGCCCCCGGTGGAGATCCAGATGCAGCACTACGCGTTCATGGTCGACGACGACGCCTTCGACCGGGCGTATCGGCGGCTGTGCGACGCCGGCATCGAGCACTGGGCCGATCCGCAGATGCGCCGCCCCGGCGAAACGAACACGGGGCACGGCGGGCGCGGGGTCTATTTCAAGGACCCGGCCGGTCACGCGATCGAGCTGCTCACCCGCCCCTACCTCCCGCTCCCTTGACAGTTAACCGGAAATACTATTCACTAATTACAGTTCGCGAAAGGGAGTATCCCTCCGCGCTTCGTCGTCAACTCGGGGGCCGTCCGCCGGCCCCCCGGCGGAGCGGGCTCGGTTCGAGCCGGGAAAGACTTTCGGCCGTTTCGAGGCTGAGAGGTGGTCCCGATGACCGTTCCGTTGTGGTTGTGGGCGGCGGTACTCGCCGCGATCGTGGCGATGCTGGCGGTGGACCTGTTCGCGCACCGCCGCGCGCACGTGATCGGCGTGCGCGAGGCCGCAGGCTGGTCGCTGTTCTGGGTCGGCACCGGCGTCGGATTCGGCGCGCTGATCTGGTGGCAGTACGGCTCGGAGTTCGGCCAGCAGTACTTCTCCGGCTACCTGATCGAGAAGTCGCTCGCCGTCGACAACGTCTTCGTCTGGGCGATCATCCTGACGTACTTCGCCGTGCCGCGTGAGTACCAGCACCGGGTCCTGTTCCTCGGTGTGCTCGGCGCCCTGGTGTTCCGGGGTCTGTTCATCGCGGCGGGCTCGGTCCTCATCGCGAGCTTCGGCTGGATCCTCTACCTGTTCGCGGCGTTCCTGCTCTACACCGGCTACCGGATGATCCGGCAGCGCGACGAGCACCTCGACCCCGAGAAGTCCCGGGCGCTGCGGCTGTTCCGCCGCCACGTACCGATGACCGACGCCTACCACGGACAGAAGTTCCTCGTCCGCCGCGGTGGTGCGCTGCTGGCCACCCCCCTGCTCGCGGTGCTGGTGCTCATCGAGATCACCGACATCGTCTTCGCGGTCGACTCGATCCCCGCGATCTTCGCGGTCACGGACGTGCCGTTCCTCGTCTTCACCGCCAACGCGTTCGCGGTGCTGGGCCTGCGAGCGATGTACTTCCTGCTCGCCGACCTGATCCACCGCTTCGTGTACCTGAAGATCGGGCTGGCGCTGGTGCTGATGTGGGTCGGCGTCAAGATGCTGCTGAAGATCGACGTGTTCTACGTGCCGACACCGATCTCGCTCGCCGTCGTCGCCACGATCCTGACCGTGTCGATCGTCGCCAGCCTGCGCGCCACGCGCGGCCAGGGCCGTCGCAGCCTCGCGGCGCCCGCGACCCCGCCGTTCCGGGTGGCCACAGCCGAGGAGACCGCGGCGCTCGAACCCGTGTGGCGGCTGCCGGGCAGCCGGCGCCGCGCGGCGCGGCCCGAGCGCGACGACAGCCTCAGCGGTGGGCGGTGAACGTGTACTGGCGAGTCGCCGCCTCGACGATCTGATCGGGGGTCACGTCGATCTCGCCGCCGAGCCACGCGGTCATGAGCTCGGCGAGGCCCCCGACGAACAGCAGCGCGGCGATCTGGTCGTGGGGCGGCTGCAGCGCGCGGTCGCCCCACAGCTCGCGGGATTCGATCGCGACGAGGTCCGCGAACTGGCGCAGCAGTTCCCGGCGACGGGTGCGCAAGGGCCCGGCGGCCGCGGACTCGACGACGGCGACCCGGCCCTTGCGCGGATCGTCGGTGAGGACCGCGACGAACGCGGCGATGGCGGCGCGGGCCCGCTCCTCGGGGCCGCGCTCGGATTCGGCGAGTGCCGTCAGCGCGCGCTCGCGGATCTCGTCGGCGATCCGCTCGACGACGCACACGAGCAGCTCGTCCCGGCCGGAGAAGCTCTCGTAGAAGTACCGCTCGGTGAGCCCGGCCTCCTGGCAGATCGCGGTCATGGTGGCACGGTCACCGCCCTCGCGGCCGAACACCGTCAGGCCGGCCGCGAGCAACTGCTCACGGCGGTCGGCGGTGCGCTGCTCGGCGCTCTTTCCGCGGTACTGACGACTGGGCCTGCCCATAGTCGAATCTTGACAGATCGCCGCCTGTGATCCACGCTACTGTCAATTGACAGAGCTTCATGTCAGATATGGTCCGACGAATCGGAGACCTCATGACGAAAGTGCTCGCGCCCTCCCCGCCCGGCCTGACCGCGGTACCCGGGGACGCCGGCCTGCCCTACGTCGGGTACGCCCTCGACTACATGCGCAACCCACTGAGGGCCTACGACCGGCGATACCGCGAACACGGGCCGGTGTCCTGGTTCCGGTTCGCGGGCCGGCCCTGGGTGGTGCTGCTCGGACCCGACGCCTGCGGCGCCGCGCTGCAGAACCGCGACCGGGCCCTCGCGAACGGTCCGGGCTGGCGGACCCTCATCGGCCCGTTCTTCGACCGCGGCCTGATGCTGCTCGACGGCGACGAGCACCGCACGCACCGCCGGATCATGCAGCAGGCCTTCACCCGGGACCGCCTGGCCCGCTACACGGACTCGATGCAGCCCGCGATCGCACAGGCCCTCGACTCGTGGACACCGAGCGAGGATTTCCGCGCCTACCCGGCACTGAAGGACCTCACCCTCGGGCTCGCCACGTCGATCTTCATGGGCGGTGCCGAGGGATCGTCGGCCACCGAGATGGCCGAGGTGAACAAGGCGTTCATCGGGTGCGTGCAGGCGGCCACGGCGATCGTGCGCTATCCCCTGCCCGGAACCCGCTGGCGCCGTGGCATGGTGGGCCGCCGCCGGCTCGAGGAGTTCTTCCGGCGTTACCTGCCGGCCCGTCGCGCCGGTGACGGCGACGACCTGTTCACCGCGCTGTGTCACGTGGAATCCGAGGACGGCGAGCGATTCTCGGACGAGGACGTCGTCAACCACATGATCTTCCTGATGATGGCTGCGCACGACACCTCGACCATCACGCTGTCCACCGTGCTGCAGTACCTCGGCCAGTTCCCCCAGTGGCAGCAACTGTGCCGGGAGGAGTCGCAGGCACTCGGTACGACGAGCCCGACCCTGGCGGACCTCGAATCGCTCACGAGCCTGGACCTGGTGATCAAGGAGTGCCAGCGGATCGTGACCCCGGTACCCGGCATCGTCCGGTACACCACCGCCGACACCGAGATCCTGGGCCACTTCGTGCCGCGCGGCACCCTGATCAACGTCGGGCTGCACTACAGCCACCACATGCCCGAGTTGTGGCCGGAACCGGAGAAGTTCGATCCCGGTCGCTTCGCACCGGAACGACGCGAGGACCGCGTGCACAAGTTCGCGTGGACGCCGTTCGGCGCCGGAGAGCACCGCTGCCTGGGCATGTACTTCTCCGGCGCCGAGATCAAGACGGTGCTGCACCACCTGCTGCTCGGGTACCGGTGGCACGTTCCGTCCGATTACGTTGCACCACTGAACTTCACGTCACTTCCGTACCCGTCGGACGGGCAACCGATCGCGCTGCGCCGCCTCCGGTGACTCAGACGCGGCCCTTGACCATCCCGTGCCAGTACATGGCCGGCAGGCCGTAGCGCTTGAGCAGCCACATGTCGCGGCGATCCTTGGTGGTGTCGATGACCGGGATGCTCGGAGACGGGTTGAGCTCGTAGTCGAACTCCGCGAGCATCATCCTGTCCCGGGCGGTGACGAACGGGCAGGACGAGTACCCGTCGTAGCTCTTGCGCTTGCCGACGCCGCGCATCTCGGCGACCAGGTTGGCGACGAGGACGGGCGCCTGCTTGCGGACCGCCGCGCCCGTCTTCGACGTCGGCAGGTCCGCGACGTCACCGAGTGCGAACACGTTGGGATACCGGCGGTGCTGGAGCGTGTGCTTGTCGACCTCGACGTAGCCGAAGGGACTCGCCGGGTTGGCGAGCGGGCTCGCCGCGACCCAGCCGGGCGCGCGCTGCGGGGGCACGGCGTGGAGCATGTCGAACCCGACGACCTCCTCGGTGCCGGTGGCGTTGTTCACGATCGTCGCCTTGCGCGACGATCCGTCGAGCGCGGTCATCTCCGAGCTCAGGCGCACCTCGATGCCGTACTTCGCGGCGACCCCCTCGAGGGTCTGTCGCCAGGACGGGATGCCGAACATCGAGTCGCCGGGCAGGACGAGCATGACGCGGATCCCGTCCAGCAGGCCCTGCCGCCGCCAGTAGTCGGAGGCGATGTAGGCGATCTTCTGCGGCGCGCCGGCACACTTGATGGGGCCGGCGGGCTGGGTGAAGATCGCCGTGCCGGAGCGCATGTTCCGGATCAGCTCCCACGTGTAGGGGGCGTACTGCGAGGAGTAGTTGCTCGAGACGGCACCGTGCCCGACGGCCTCGGCGAGGCCCGGCACGCCGTCCCAGTCGAGTTGCAGGCCGGTGGCCAGCACAAGGTAGTCGTAGCCGACGACGGTCCCGCGGTCGGTCGTGACGGTCTGCGCGTCGGGGTCGACGGCGGTCGCGGCGGCCCGGATCCACCGGACGCCCTTGGGGATCAGCTTCTCCTCGGCTCGGCGGGTCTCGTCCAGCGACGCCTGTCCGCCGCCGACGAGCGTCCACAGGGGCTGGTACCAGTGCTCATCGGAGGGCTCGATCACCGCGATGTCGGTGACGCCGGCCCGGCGCAGGCGCGCAGCGGTCGCGATTCCGGCCGTGCCACCTCCGACGACGAGTACTCGATGTCGCGCGGCACCGTTGCCTGAATGGAGCGACATGTGAACAGTCCTTTCCGTCCGTGACGCAGGCGCGGACGCGGGCTGGGCCTCCACGCCCCTTGATACCCGGTGGGGTATTCAACGACGACTGTAGACCCGGGCCCGGGACTCTTCAAGTACCCCTCCGGGTATTCCTGCCCGGTGAAGGTCCCCGCTTCCCGGGACCTTCGTCCCTGCCGGGGCGGGGCGCGAGGCCGTCGAGCTGCGCGACGGCGGCGACCCGGAGACGACCGCGACCGCGCGCCGCTACTCCGTCGCCGCGCTGACGACGTCGTCCTCGGACAGCAGCACCTCGGCCGCCGCCGGGCCGAGCGGCACGAAACTGTCGCGGCTGGTGACCCGCGAGATCCGGCCCCGGTAGCCCGCGTCCACCAGTGCGGTGACCACCGCCTCCGACACCCCTCCGCTGCGCCGCGTCTCGTCCACTACCAGCACGCGCGGGAAGGACTGCGCGCACGCCAGCAGTTCCGCCAGCGGCAGCGGCGCCAGCCACTGCAGGTCCAGCACGGCGGCCTCCACGCCGCGCGCCGACAGCCGACGGGCCGCGCGCAGGCTCATCCGGACGCCGTTGCCGAACGTCACGATGAGCACGTCGTCGCCCGTACCGTACACCCGCACCGAGCCCGGCTGTACCGCAACGGAATCGGGCGGCTCCTGCCACAGCCCGTCGCCCTCGTCGTACAGGTCGCGCTCGTGGTACAGCGCGATCGGCTCGAGGAACACGCACACCCGGCCCTCACTGCGCGCGAGGTGCACGCAGCTGCGCAGCAGCGCCCCCGCAACCGACGGACGGCTCGGCACCGCGAGCACCAGACCGGGAATGTCGCGCAGCACCGCGACGGAGTTGTCGTTGTGGAAGTGCCCACCGAAGCCGCGCTGGTAGGCGAGGCCGGCGATGCGCACCACCATCGGGTTGCGGAAGCGGCCGTCGGAGAAGAACATCAGACTCGCCGCCTCGCCGCGCAACTGGTCCTCGGCGTTGTGCAGGTAGGCCAGGTATTGGATCTCCGGAATCGGCAGCAGGCCCGCCACCGCGAAACCCAGTGCCGTACCGAGGATCGTCTGCTCGTCCAGGATCGTGTCGAAGACGCGGTGCGGCCCGAATCGGCGGAGCAGACCGCGCGTGAGCCCGTACACCCCGCCCTTGTCCGCCACGTCCTCACCGAACACGAACGACTCCGGTATCGCCTCGAGAATCCCTGTGAGCGCGGCGTTCACCGCCTGGGCGAGCGTGCGGGGCTCCGGCGACGGGAGCCCCGGCTCGTCCGGAACCCGCCGGCGACCGTGCGCGTGCAGCGGCCGCATCACCTCGGCGGCCGATACCAGCCGCGGGGCGGTCGCGAGCGCCTCCATCTCGGCGGCGACGACGGAACGCATCTCCTCGTATCGTTCGAGAATCCTTGCGGAGGAAAGTGTTCCGCGGTCGACCAGAGTACGCGCGGTGGCCAGCAACGGATCCCGGACGTAGTCGGCGGCGATCTCCTCGCGGGTGCGGTACGCGGTCTCGGCGTCGGAGCCGGCGTGGCCGAGGAACCGCACCGTCTTCAGGTGCAGCACGGCCGGTGCGCGGGAGGTGCGGACGGCGACGAGCAGGTCCGCGACGGCGGTGAGCACGCCGACCGGGTCCGCGCCGTCGGCCGCGCGGTAGCTCACCCCCGGATACGACGAGAGGGTGCGTTCCGCCCAGCCCTCCGGCGTCCGGACGCTGATGCCGAACCCGTTGTCCTCGCACACGAACAGCAGCGGCAGCGGCAGCCCCCGGTACGCGCAGTAGGCGGCCGCGTTGAGCGCCCCGACCGCGGTGGAATGGTTCGCCGAGGCGTCCCCGAAGCTGCACAGCACCACCGAGTCCGCGGGCCACGGGCACTGCAGGCCCAGCCGGGCCGCGCGGGCGAGGGCGAACGCCGTCCCCACCGCGCGCGGCAGATGGGAGGCGATCGTCGAGGTCTGCGGGAGAATGTTCAACTCGGCGTTGCCGAACACCTTGTGCCGGCCGCCGGAGATCGGGTCCAGCGTCGAGGCGGTGCAGCCGGCGAGCACGTCCCGCACCGGCGTCGTGCCCGGCACCCGGGCCGCCCGCGCGGCATAGAAGGCCCCCGACCGGTAGTGCAGCAGTGCCGGATCGGTGACCCGGGACAGCAGGCCCAGGGCGGCGTTCGCCTCGTGCCCGGCCGAGCCGATGGTGTAGAACCCGGCACCGCGCCGCTGCATCTCCCGGGCCGCGAAGTCGAGGTGACGGGACTGCAGTTGAGCGTCGAAACAGCGCAGCACCAGCTCGTCCGGTACCTGTCCGGCCACGGCACGGCCGGCGCTCCAGCCGCGGACGGTGGCGGTGAAGTACTCGTCGAGCGGCTCGGCCGTCATCGCGCTTCCCCACACCCTCGCAGGTCCTGCCCAATACTGTGTACCGGCACAGTACCGCCCGGTCCCGGTCGGCGCGGGTCGCCCCGCCCGGCCGCACATGCAGGCCGGGACCGAACGGAAGGAACACCGAGATGTCCACCCGCCTCACCGACGGGGAACTCGTCGACCGGTACCTGCACGCCGTCCTCGTCCACCTGCCGCGGTCCCGGCGCGACGACGTGGCCGCCGAACTGCGCCGGCGCATCGACGACGCCGCCGCCGACCGCGACGTGCGTGAGGTGCTCGCCGGCCTCGGCTCCCCGGAGGATCTCGCCCGCACCTACCGGGGCGCCCCGCGGCACCTGATCGGTCCCCGGCTCTACGACACCTACCTACGGGTGCTGTGGCCCGTCGTCGGGGTCGTGGCGGCGGTGCTCGGCGGACTGACCCTGCTCGGCGCCCTGACCGAGGTCACCGCTCCCGCGGCCGCGCCCCTCGACACCACCGACGTCGTGTGGGACGCGATCGACGCGGCCCTGACCGGCGGTGTGTACGCCGCGTTCTGGGTGACCGTCGTCTTCGCGGTGCTCGAGCGCACCGCGCCCGCCGGCACGGACCTCGGCCGGTGGGACCCGGACGACCTCCCGGCGGTGCCGCACGGCCGGGAGATCCCCGTCGGCGAGGCGGTCGCGGAACTGGTGTTCGCGGTGGTCGTGCTGATCGGGGTGGCGAGCCTGTCCCCGTCGCTCGCGCCGTCGTTCTTCGGTGCCGGGTACGAAGCCCTCGACCCCAGCTTCACCGACCGGCTGGTGCCGGCGATGATGGCCGTCGCGGCGCTGTGGGTGGTCTCGGCGAGCGTGGCGCTGGTCGTGCGCAGCTGGACGACGGTCGTCACCGCGCTGTCGGTGGTCTCCGATCTGCTCGCCGTCGCGGTGGCCACGGCCGTGCTCGTGCACCGGCCGTACTTCTCGCCGCAGTTCCTGTCCGACCTGCGCGAGCGCACGGGCTCCGACCTGACGGCTCAGCTGAACCTGGCGGTCGGCATCGTGTGCATCGTGGTGATCGTCGCCTCGGCGGCCGGGGTGGTGACGGCGGTCCGCAAGCACCTCGCGCACCGCCGCGCCTGAGGCCCGGCCGTCAGCAGGTGGCCAGGACGCCGGCCATCGCGTCCTTCTCGTCCGGCGTGATCCACAGGCCGTACTCCGCCTTCACCTCGATCTGCCGGGAGACGTAGGTGCAGCGGTACTCCGCGTTCGGGGGCAGCCACTGCGCCGCGTCCTTGTCGCCCTTGCCCTGGTTCGTGGGCCCGTCGACGGCCTGCAGGTTCCGGGGATCGTTCGCGAGGTTCTTGCGGGCCTGCGCATCGAGCAGCCGCGCACCCTTCTGCCACGCGTCCGACAGGGCGACGACGTGATCGATCTGCACCGCCGACGACGTGTCGACGCCGCGCCGGAAGTAGATCTCCCGCCCCGTGTACGGGTCGTACAGGGTCCCCGCCTCGACGGTGCACTCCTTCGTCACCGGCGCCAGCTTGATGTTCACGAGATCCCGCTTCAGGACGTCGTTGCGCGTGTCGCAGCCGTTGCGCCCGCCCGCGACGGTCACGTCGTCGGTCCATGCCGGCCCGAACAGGGCGCGGTCGTAACCGCCGGACGGGTCCGGTTCCCGCACGGCGAGGCTCTTCAGCAGTTCGACCGCCTCGGCGGCGGCGGCCGACGACGGGGCCGGCGCGGGCGCCGACGTGGACCCGCCGGGACCCGCCTCGTCGCCGCCGTACGTCTGCTGGAGGACGACGAACGCGACGAAGGCGAGCACGTAGGCGAGCAACCACAACCAGCGCCGGCGGCCGGCGGAGTTCGCCGCGGCCACTACTGCGCGAGCGGCGGCATCTTCACGACCTGTCCCGCGTAGGACAGGCCGGCACCGAAGGCGAGCAGCAGGCCGAGCCCACCCGGCTGGACCTGACCGGTGCGCAGCATCTTCTCCATCGCGAGGGGGATGGAGGCGGCGGAGGTGTTGCCCGTCTCGATGATGTCGTCGGCGACGGCGACCGTCTCCGGCAGGTCGAGCTGGCGGACGATGACGTCGTTGATGCGCAGGTTGGCCTGGTGCGGGACGAACGCGTCGAGGGCGGCGAGCTCGACACCGGCCTTGTCGGCGATCTGCCGGGCGATCTTGCCCATCTCGAAGGCCGCCCAGCGGAACACCGCGGTGCCCTCCATGATGATCCAGGGCCGCTTCTGATCGGGGTTGTTCGCGAAGTTCACCCAGTCGGGTTCCTGGCGGATGGCGTCGGCCTGCGAGCCGTCCGATCCCCACACGGTGGGGCCGATGCCCACCTCGTCGGACGGGCCGACGACCACGGCGCCGGCGCCGTCGCCGAAGATGAACCGCACCGAGCGATCGGTGGGCTCGGTGGTGTCGCTCATCCGCTCGACGCCGATGACGAGCGCGTAGTCCTCGGTGCCCGCGCGCACCAGGTCGGAGGCGACGCCGAGGGCGTAGCAGAAGCCGGCGCAGCCTGCGGAGATGTCCAGGGCGGCGGCGCCGCCGGTGCCGAGGGCGTCGGCGACCAGCGCGGCGGACTGTGGGGTCTGGTACGGGTAGGTCGAGGTCGCCACGATGACGGCGCCGAGCCGGTCGCCGGTGATGCCGGCGGCCTCGAGCGCCTTGCGGCCCGCGGAGATCGCCATGTCGAGGACGGTCTCGCCGGTGTCCTCCGCGAAGCGCCGCTCCTTGATGCCGGAACGGGACTGGATCCACTCGTCGCTGGAGTCGATCTGCTGACAGATCTCGTGGTTGGTCACGATCCGCTCGGGGCGGTGCACGCCCAGCCCGAGCAGTGCGGTGTTCCGCAGCGGGGCGGGACCGGCGATCTGTGCACCCATCAGGCGAACTCCTCTTCTTCGTGCACTGGCTGTCAGTGCATCGCGTTCCTGACACGGTAACGCGCGCGCGAATCGTAGCGGAGCCGACCCGTCGGCCACGGCCCTTGCGCGCGGGCCGCCGGGACACGCCGACGGGCCCGGGACCGCGTGTGACTACTGCCACCTCCTGTTACCGTCTGTGGCCGTGCACACACGTAATGGGGGTTACCGACGTGCTTCCGCCCGCCTCGGAGTCCTTGCGCTGACCTGTGCCGCCGTGACGGTGGTTCCGTTCGCGGGCACCGTGGCGGCGAACCCGAACGCGATCAATCCCATCCCGGGACTCAACGGGGTCAACGGCCTGCCGGAGCTGCGCGGCCGCACCCAGGTGGTGGCGCAGCAGACCGGGATGCTCAGCACCAACCGCACGCAGGACATGAACGTGCTCGGCACCGACCTCGGCGTCATGTGGGACAACGGCCGCGGCCAGGTGCTGACCGCGTTCGGCGACACGGCGGGCCTCGGGCTGCCCAACCTTCTCTCGGGCAGCATCTGGGCCTGGCGCAGCAGCGCGCTGTTCCGCAGCTCGGACCGCAACCTCACGGACGGGATGACGTTCGACAGCGCGGCCCGTGACTTCTTCGGTCAGGCGAAGGAACTCGTACCGAGCCCGAAGATCCCGTTCGTGGAGATCAGCCGGATCCCCACCGCGGGGATCGCCGTCGGCGACACCCAGTTCCTGAGCTTGATGTCGGTGAAGAACTGGGGGCACGCCGGCTCGTGGGAGACCAACTTCTCGGGGCTGGCCTTCTCCCACGACAACGGGGAGAACTGGACGGTGGCGCCGCAGACCGAGCGGCCGAGCGTCGGCGGGAACCGGAACTTTCAGATGGGCGCCTTCGTCCGGCACGGCGGGTTCGTCTATCAGTACGGAACGCCGCCCGGCCGCGGCGGCCTGGTGCACCTGGCGCGCGTGCCGGAACTGCAGATGCTCGATCTCGCGGCGTACGAGTACTGGGACGGCGGCGCGTGGGTGCGCGACGTGAATGCGGCCCGCCCGGTGATGGCGGGCGGCGCGGCCGAGCTGTCGGTGCAGTGGAACGACTACCTCGGGCAGTTCGTGCTGCTGACCACCGACGGCCACAACTCCGTGGTGCTGCGCCGCGCCCCGTCGCCCACCGGCCCGTGGAGCGCGCCGGAGGTCGTCGTCGACACCCGGGAGCTGCCGACGGCGTACGGCGCGTACATCCACCCGTGGTCGTCGGGTCCGGACCTGTACTTCCTCACGACCGTGCACCAGAACTACAACGTGCTGCTGCTGCGTACCACGCTCCACCCCTGACCGGCGCGGCGTCCGGGCTACCGTGCGTCCATGGACGCACAGGAGTGGGATGCGCGGTATGCGGAGAGCGAGACGGTGTGGGGATCGCCGCCGAACCCGGTGATCGTCGAGTTCGCGACGTCGCTGCCGCACGGCCGGGCACTGGATCTGGGGTGCGGCGAGGGCCGGCACTCGCTCTGGCTGGCCACGCGCGGCTGGGAGGTGACCGGCGTCGACTTCTCCCGGGTGGCGGTGGACAAGGCCCGGGCGATCGCGGCGCAGGCGCCGCGACGGGTGCGTGAGCGCCTGACGTACGCGTGCGCCGACGTGACCGAGATCACCTTCGACGCCGAATATGATCTCATCCTCTCCGCCTATCTCCATTTCCCTCCGCCACAGCGACGAGCATTGATCGACAATGCGATCGCGGCCCTGAAACCTGACGGAATCCTCATATTTCTGGGGCACGATTCGACCAATCCCACCGAGGGCGTCGGAGGTCCTCGCGATCCCGAGATCCTCTACACACCAACGGATCTCGCCGAGGAAATGCACGACCGGCTGGATATCCGGACCGCCGAGCGGAGAATGCGGGAAACGGACGCAGGAATGGCGATCGACGCGCTGGTCGTGGCACGCAAACCGACCCTTGGCAGTTAGTTGCCCGGCGGGTAACATAGGCGGATGTTACCGACGAGTAATAACTTGGGCGGTACTCGAACACTGCTTGACCGCACCATCTCACTGGGAGTAGCGCAGACATGGGCCATTACAAGAGCAACCTCCGGGATCTGGAGTTCAACCTCTTCGAGGTGCTGAAGATTCAGACGCTCCTCGAGGCCGGGAAGTTCGGTGACCTCGACGAGGAGACCTCTCGTGGCATTCTGGCCGAGGTGAAGACCCTCACCGAGGGCCCCGCGGCGGAGTCGTTCGCCGAAACCGACCGCACCCCCCCGGTCTTCGATCCCGAGACCCACTCGGTCTCGCTGCCCGAAGGCTTCAAGAAGGCGTTCAACTCCTGGTACGAGGCCGGCTACTGGTCTATGGGCCTCGAGGAGGAGATCGGCGGAACGCCGGCGCCGCGCGCCCTGAGCTGGGCCGTCAACGAGATGATGCTCGGCGCCCAGCCGGCCGCCTTCATGTACGCCGCCGGTCCGTCCTTCGCCGGCGTGCTCCACGCCAACGGCACCGACGAGCAGAAGAAGTGGGCCGCGACCATCGTCGAACGCGGCTGGGGCGCCACCATGGTCCTGACCGAGCCCGATGCCGGTTCCGACGTCGGCGCCGGCCGCACCAAGGCGATCAAGCAGGACGACGGCTCCTGGCACATCGAGGGCGTCAAGCGGTTCATCACCTCCGCCGACTCCGACGATCTGTTCGAAAACATCTTCCACCTCGTCCTCGCCCGCCCCGAGGGCGCCGGCCCCGGCACCAAGGGCCTGTCGCTGTTCTTCGTCCCGAAGTTCCACTTCGACTTCGAGAAGAACGAGATGGGCGAGCGCAACGGTGTGTTCGTCACCAACGTCGAGCACAAGATGGGCCTGAAGGCGTCCGCCACCTGCGAGGTCACCTTCGGCGGCCACGGCGTGCCCGCCCAGGGCTGGCTCGTCGGCGAGGTCCACAACGGCATCGCCCAGATGTTCGACGTCATCGAGCACGCCCGCATGATGGTGGGCACCAAGGCCATCGCGACCCTCTCCACCGGCTACCTCAACGCCCTGGCCTACGCCAAGGAACGCGTCCAGGGCGCCGATCTGACCCAGATGACCGACAAGACCGCCCCCCGGGTCACCATCACCCACCACCCGGACGTGCGGCGCGCCCTGGCCATGCAGAAGGCCTACGCCGAGGGTCTGCGCGCGGTCTACCTCTACACCGCCGCCCACCAGGACGACGTCGTCGCCGAGCAGGTCTCCGGCGCCGACCACGAGCTGGCGCACCGCGTCAACGACCTGCTGCTGCCCATCGTCAAGGGCGTCGGCTCCGAGCGCGCCTACCAGTACCTGACCGACTCGCTGCAGACCCTCGGCGGCTCCGGCTTCCTGCAGGACTACCCGATCGAGCAGTACATCCGCGACGCGAAGATCGACTCCCTCTACGAGGGCACCACCGCCATCCAGGCGCAGGACTTCTTCTTCCGCAAGATCGCCCGCGACCGCGGCGTCGCCCTCGCCCACCTCACCGGCCAGATCCAGAAGTTCCTCGCCTCCGACAGCGCCGACGAGCGCCTCAAGTCCGAGCGGGCCCTGCTCGCCACGGCCCTCGAGGACGTCCAGGCCATGACCGCCACCCTGACCGGCTTCCTCATGGGCGCCCAGGAACAGCCGACCGAGCTGTACAAGGTGGGTCTGGGCTCGGTGCGGTTCCTGCTCGCCTTCGGTGACCTGCTCATCGGCTGGCGCCTGCTCGAGCAGGCCGAGATCGCCCTCGCGGCCCTCGACGCCGGCCCGGACGCCAAGGACAAGGCGTTCTACGAAGGCAAGGTCGCCATCGCCGGCTTCTTCGCCAAGAACGTCCTGCCCGAGCTGACCGCCGTGCGCGGCATCGTCGCGAACGTCGACCTCGACATCATGGAGCTCGACGAAGCGGCCTTCTGAGCCGTGGCAGGTAGCCGTGGCAGGTGAGCGTGGCAGGTGGCCGCGGCAGGTGGCCGCGGCAGGTGAGCGAGTGTATCGTCCGCTACCGCTGAGGAGCTGAACGATACATTCGCTCGGCCCGGCTCGGCCCGGCTCGGCCCGGATCGGCCCGGATCCGAGTGAGTAGGTAGTACACAGGACTGTGCCCTCCCGTTTCGTAACGGGAGGGCACAGTCGTGTGCAGGCTGGTTCCGCGCTACGGCGTGCCGGTCTGCGACGTTCCCGCGGGGGCCGCGGCCGGCGCATCCCCGGATTCGTCCGGGGTGCTCGGGGCGGGCTGCGGGGTCGTCGTCACGGCCGGTCGCGCGCCGGCGGGTGCCTCCGCGCCGCCTCCGGGCGTCTCCGCCTCCCCGGGCGCCGGCTGCGACGGCGCGGCCGGTGCCGCCTCCGGCGCGGGCTCCGGCTCGGCGCTGACGCAGCGCACCACGGGCACCGGGTCGTAGCGGACCGTGCGGGTGGTGCTCGAGATCTGCCGGCCGGTGGCCGCGTCGGTGATGATGCGGGTGTCGCTCACGGTGAAGCCCTGCGCGCCGCTCGACGGGATGCACCCCGGCCCGGCCGGCAGCGTGATCGTGTTCGGCGCCGTGAAGTTCGTGCGGGGACCGGTCACGGATTCGACGTCCACGGTCTTGGTGCCCCAGATCCGCACCGTGATGTCCGACGACGTGCCGATCGCCTGGATCAGCACCCCGGTGTCGAAAGGATTGCGGAACTTCAGGTCGATCGCGCCCTCGAAGACCGTCGCCTCCCGGGCCGCCGGATACCGGGAGATGTAGTAGCTGTGCTCGGTGTGCTCGACGTCCTCCATGCCTGCGAAGTACGTCGCGTTGTACAGGGTGGTCGCGAGCTGGCTGATGCCGCCGCCCACCGCTTTGGATGGGCGCCCGTTGTTGATGATGCCGGACTCGACGTACCCCTGCGCCGCGCCGCGCGGGCCGGTGTAGCCGTTGAGCGAGAACGTCTCCCCCGGCTTGACCAGCGCACCGTTGATCTCCGAGGCCGCCAGGCGGATGTTCACGCCCGAGGCGTACTCGAAGCCCCCGGTGGTGAACTCGCCGATCACCTCGCGGATGCCCAGCTTCTCGGCGGCCTCCGTGGTCAGCTTGGGAGCGACCGGCTTGTACACGGCGTCGGTCACCCGCTCCCCCGGCGCGGCCAGCAGCTGCGGCAGCGATTCGAGGCTGACCGCCCAGTCGACGAGCTCGCCGTCGACCGACGGGATCACCGTCGGGCCCCCGCCCTCGAGCACGATCCGGGCGTCTTTCGGCTCCACCTCGGTCGCGGCCAGTTGCGGCCGGAGGATCTCGGTCGCGGCCTCGATCCCGTACTGCGGGGTCAGTCCCCCGTTGCCGTCGGGCACGAAGGTCAGCACGGCGCCGACACGGTCGCTGGGCAGGGTCGCGACGGCCCCGTCGCGACCGCGGACCGTCACGTCGGCTGCGACGGCGGGGTCCGCGACGTCTCGCAGTGCGCGTTCGAGTCCCTCGGGCGTGACCGTCACCTCGACCGTCTCGACGGGGAACGCGACGTCGCCGAACGCCCAGCGTTCGGCGAACAGGTCTGCGGAGGCCTCCGCATCGAGCGTCTGCCCGGGCAGCGGCGGCACGGGCACCGGGGTCGCCCCGTCGAACACGAGGTTGCCCTCCCGTGGCGGCCGGTCGGCGACCGCGCGGACGCCGCCGATCGCCGCCGACAGCGCGGCGTCGTCGCGCGTCGACACGACGCCGATCTCGTTGCCGCCGCCGAAGAACGACGCCACGCGGGCGATCGGGTCGAGCGGTTGCGATCCGATGCGGTCGAGGGTGTGCTCCCAGTCGACGTCCAGACCCGCCTGCGCCGGCACGATCTGCGCGGTCACGTCGCCCGCCGTGACGGTCACGGGCTCGTCGACGCGCGGCCCGAGTTCGGTCCGCAGTATCTGTTCCGCCTCCGGGACCGACCGCCCGCCGATCTCGATACCGGCGACGGTGACGCCGCGCGGCACGTTGCCCGACGAGACGGCGAGGTCGCCGACGTAGAGGGCGGCGAGCACGGCGGCGACGCCGCCGACCACCAGCGCGATGCGACGCCAGGGCGGACGGCCGTCGCGTCCGGGTCCGGCCTGCGCCGGCTCGGCCGGGGGCGGTCCGGGCGGTGGTGGCTCGGTCGGGGGCGGTCCGGCCGGGGTGCCGGACTCGGGAGGTACGGTCGCCGGCCGAGGGGCCGCTTCCTGCTCGGTGGCCGGCTCCCGGGAGGCGTCGTCCGACAGGGTGGGGATGACCTCGGTCTCGACCTCGGCGTCGGTGCGGCCGGACGCCGGCGCGACGACGGGCAGCACGGCAGTGGGCGCCTCCCAGGGCGGCACGTCGGCGTCCGCCGGCGGTTCCGGCTCGGCGTCCGGGACCTGCTCGGGTGCCCCGGCAACGTCGCCGGCGACGGGCTGCGGGGGCGGGGTGGGCTCGACGCTCGCCACGGGGACGGCCTCCGTCCGGTTGCCGGCGGCGTCCTGGGGCGTCGCCTCCGGCTCGGGAACGGCGGACCGAACCTCGTCCTGGCCGTCCTCGGGGTCGTTCGTCCCGCTCTTGCCGCTCACCCATGTCCTTTCACCGGGGTGCGCCCCGGATCGGGCGCACCACTCGGTATCCAGCCTAATGTCGGGTTCCCGGCGCCCCCGAGCCGATGGGCGGTCCGAGCCCCCGCGGACAAGCGAAAGACCTCGCGTTGCCGCCAGGTCGGGGGTCAGGCAGCAACGCGAGGTCGACTGGTTTATCGGCGGCCCCGCCGGGGCGTTACAGACTTCCGGGATTTTTTCCGGACGGGGCCGCCGGGGTCGGCTCAGGCCTCGAGGATGGCGGTCACACCCTGCCCACCTGCGGCGCAGATCGAGATGAGGCCCCGCACGGGCTTGCCGGTCTCCTGCCGCTTCTCATGCAGCATCTTCGCCAGGGACGCGACGATGCGGCCACCCGTCGCGGCGAACGGGTGCCCGGCCGCCAGCGACGAGCCGTTGACGTTGAGCTTGCTGCGGTCGATGGACCCGAGCGGAGCGTCCAGACCGAGCCGGCCCTTGCAGTACTCCTCCGACTCGAACGCCTGGAGCGTGGCCAGGACGACGGAGGCGAACGCCTCGTGGATCTCGTAGAAGTCGAAGTCCTGCAGCGCCAGGCCGTTGCGCTTCAGCAGCCGCGGGATCGCGTAGGTGGGGGCCATGAGCAGGCCGTCGCCACCGTGGACGTAGTCGACCGCCGCGGTCTCCGAGTCCACGAGGTAGGCGAGCACGGGCAGCCTGCGCTCAGCAGCCCACTCCTCCGAGGACAGCAGCGCCGCCGACGCACCGTCGGTGAGCGGGGTCGAATTGCCCGCGGTCATGGTGGCGCCGCCGAGCTCGACGCCGAACACCGGCTTCAGGCCGGAGAGCTTCTCGACCGTCGAGTCCGGGCGCAGGTTGTCGTCGCGGGTGAGGCCGAGGAACGGGGTGACGAGGTCGTCGAAGAAGCCACGGTCGTAGGCGGCGGCCATGTTGCGGTGGCTCGCGGCGGCCAGCTCGTCCTGAGCCTCCCGGGCGATGCCGAACTCCTTGGCGGTGATCGCCGCGTGCTCGCCCATCGACAGACCGGTGCGGGGCTCGCCGTTGCGGGGGATCTCGATGCCGAGCATCGACGGCCGGACCTGGCCGAGCAGCTTGACGCGGTCGCCGGTCGAGCGGGCCCGGTTGAGGGAGAGCAGGAACTCGCGCAGCTCGTTGTTGACGCCGATGGGGGCATCGGAGGTGGTGTCGACACCGCCGCCGATGCCGGCCTCGATGCGGCCGGCGGCGACGGCGTCACCGACGGAGATGATCGACTGCAGGCCGGTGCCGCAGGCCTGCTGCAGGTCCCAGGCGGGGGTGTGCGGGTTCAGCGCGCTGCCGAGTACGCACTCGCGGATCAGGTTGAAGTCGCGGCTGTGCTTGAGGACGGCCCCGCCGACGACGGCACCGAGCCGCTCGCCCTGGAGGTTGAACCGGCTCACCAGCCCGTCGAGCGTGGCGGTGAACATGTCCTGGTTCGACGCGCGGGCGTACGTGCGGTCCGACCGGGCGAAGGGGATCCGGTTGCCGCCGAGGATTGCGACACGGCGCAGCTGCGTGGAACGAGCGGTGGTGGTCACTGACGTCTCCCGGGATGCTGGTGGATACAGACTCTGGCTACTATTCTTACTCGCGAGTAAGTTCGTTGTCGACACCACACCGTCGGCCCCTCCCGACAATACCGACGTCCGAACCAGAGAAGGTGGAATCGTGGCTGAAACCAAGAGCGCCCCCGGCCTCTACGCCCAGTTGATCGGGTCCGCGCCCGGAGCATTCCTCGCCAAGCAGTTCGGCCTGCCGAAGCCGGAGAAGCTGCGCCGGTACGAGCCGGGTCAGCCGCCGCTGGCCGGCCCGCTGCTCGTCGGGGGCAACGGCCGCCTCGTCGAACCGATCCGCACTCTGCTGTCCGACTACCCGTTCGCCGATCCCGCCGACACCGCGTACGGGGCGCTCGTCTTCGACGCCACCGGCATCACGGACGTCGCGGGCCTCGAGCAGCTGTTCACCTTCTTCCAGCCCGCGATCAAGGGGCTCGGCCCGAGCGGGCGCGTCGTGGTGCTCGGCACCACCCCGGAGGAAGCCTCCTCCGTGGACGAGCGCATCGCCCAGCGCGCGCTCGAAGGCTTCACACGCAGCGTCGGCAAGGAACTGCGCCGCGGCGCGACGGCCCAGCTGGTGTACGTCTCCCCCGATGCCGCCACCGGCCTGTCCGGCCTCGAATCCACGCTGCGCTTCCTGCTGTCCGCGAAGTCCGCGTTCGTCTCCGGCCAGGTGATCCGCGTCGGTGCCGGCGACGCGAAGGCCCCCGAGTCGTGGGAGCGCCCGCTCGCCGGGAAGGTCGCCGTCGTCACCGGCGCGGCCCGCGGCATCGGCGCCACGATCGCCGAGGTACTCGCCCGCGACGGCGCGCACGTCGTCTGCGCGGACATCCCCGCGGCCGGCGACGCCCTCTCGCAGACCGCGAACAAGGTCGGCGGCGTCTCCCTCGCCCTGGACGTCACCGCCCCGGACGCGGGCGACAGGCTCGCCGAGTACCTGCTCGAGCGGCACGACGGCGCCGACATCATCGTCCACAACGCCGGCATCACCCGCGACAAGCTGCTCGCCAACATGGACGCCGCGCGGTGGAACGCCGTCATGGCCGTGAATCTGCTCGCCCCCCAGAAGATCACCGAGAAGCTGGTCGAGAAGGGCGCGCTGAAGGAGGGCGGCCGCGTGGTCGACGTATCGTCGATCGCCGGCATCGCCGGCAACCGCGGCCAGACCAACTACGGCGCGTCCAAGGCGGGTGTCATCGGGATGGTGCAGGCCACCGCGCCCGTGCTGGCCGAGAAGAACATCACCATCAACGCCGTCGCACCCGGCTTCATCGAGACGGCCATGACCGCAGCGATCCCGGTGGCCACCCGCGAGGCCGGTCGCCTCATGAGTTCGCTGCAGCAGGGCGGGCAGACCGTCGACGTCGCCGAGACCGTCGCCTGGTTCGCCAACCCGGCGTCGAGCGCGGTCACCGGCCAGGTCGTGCGCGTGTGCGGCCAGTCCATGCTGGGGGCGTGATGGCTGTCGTCGAACTCTCCTCGCGCCCTTCGACTCTCGACGTCTACGCGCGGGCGGCGCTCTCGGCGCTGCCCGTCGTGGGCGCCTCGGGCGACCGCCTGCCCGACGACACCCTCGTGCTGCGCGGCCTGCGCGTCGACCCGGACAACCTGGCCGAGTACACGAAGGTGTGCGGACTGCGCTTCGGCGACACGCTCCCGCTGACGTACCCGTTCACGCTGACGTTCCCCGTCGTGATGAAGCTGATGGTGTCGAAGGGCTTTCCCTTCGCCGCCGTCGGTTCCGTCCATGCCGAGAACGTGATCGAGCAGGTGCGGCCCGTGTCCGTGACCGAGCCGCTGGATCTGAGGGTGCATGCCGAGAACCTGCGGGAGCACCGCAAGGGCCTGCTCGTCGACCTGGTGAGCGAGATCAGCGTCGGCCGGGAGCTGGTGTGGCGGCAGACGTCGTCGTTCCTGCACCAGCAGCGCACCTCGCTGTCGGATCAGCCGAAGCCCGAACCGAAGGCCGAGGAGATCCCTCCGGTGCCGACGTCGACGCTGCGGGTGGACCAGAAGACGATCGACCGCTACGCATCGGTCTCGGGTGACCGCAACCCGATCCACGTCTCCCGGCTCGGCGCCAAGGCGTTCGGGTTCCCGAAGCCCATCGCGCACGGCATGTGGAGCGCGGCCGCGGCGCTGCGGGCCGTGGAGGGCCGCATCCCGTCGCGCGCGACGTACTCGGTCCGGTTCGGCAAGCCGGTCCTGTTGCCCGCGACCGTGAACCTCTACGCCGCACGCGCCGCCGACGGCTGGGACCTGGCGCTGCGCCACCCGAAGAAGGGCTACCCGCACCTCACCGCCACCCTGCGCTGAGAGCGGCTGCGCCGCAATCGCTCCGAGCGAATGTATCGTCGACTCCCACTGAGGAGATCAACGATACATTCGCTCGGGCGGGGGCGGGCTCGAGGGCGGGGACGGGGGCGGGCTCGGGGGCGGGGGCGGGCGCGCTCGGCGGATCAGCCGGCGAGCAGAGCGTCCATCTGACCGACGGCGAGCCGCAGCCCTTCTTCCATACCCATGCCGGCCAGTTGCTCCATCTGTTCCCGGGACGCGAACGCGGAAAGAATCCGCATCCGGGTGCCGCCCTCGTGCTCGACGAGCTGCATCCGCACCGTGGTGGTCGGCATCTCGAGGTTCGGCGTCCCGTCCTCGTCGGCGAACCCGTCGCTGAATTCCAGGGACTCGGGCGGCTCGACCGCGGTGACGTTCCACCAGCCGCGGTACTTGTCCCCCTCGGGACCGGTCATGAAGTAGGTGACGGTGCCACCCGGGACCAGATCGTGCTGCTCCACGGTCGCCGGGTGGGTCGGCGGTCCCCACCACCGCTCCAACTGCCGGGGGTCGGCCCACAACTGCCACACCCGTTCGAGCGGTGCGCGGAAGTCGGCGATCAAGGTCAGGGTCAGGCTGTCGAAGTCCTTCTCGACGCTGGTCACGCTCATCGTTGTCGTCCTTTCCTCGGGTCGTTCCGGGCCGGATCCGGTTCCTCGGTGAGCAGGGCCGACATCCGATCCACTCGTTCCCGCCAGGCGCCCTCGAGCTGGTCGAGCACCCGCCGGGCCGTGTCGATCGCGTCCGGGTCGGTGTGCACGAGTTGCTCCCGTCCGCGTCGTTCCTTCCTGACGAGGCCGGCCCGTTCGAGTACCGCCACGTGCTTCTGCACCGCGGCAAAGCTCATGGGATAGGCCTCGGCCAGCCGCGAGACCGACGCCGCGGTCCGCGCGCAGCGATGCAGGATGTCCCGTCGGGTGGCGTCCGCCAGGGCGTGGAACAGTTCGTCCACCGCGTCTTCACGAATCCGATCTACAACCATTTGGTTGTAGATTAGCCGCACAACCCCCGCCTGTAAAGGAGTCGGCGTCGACGGCGGAAACGGACAACCCCGCCGTCGCGACAAGCGTTTTACAAATTACGATATTTTGTCTACCGCTGAGATCAAATGTCCTGTACTGTCCACATCACAGTGAGCTGGCTCATACCGGCTCCTCGAACTGGACGCTTCACGGGACAGGGAGGTCGAACGGTGACGACGTCGGACATCGGGCGGTACGCGCAGGCGCCGGTGGAACAGTGGCGCGATCGCAAGCGGTATCTGTGGCTCATGGGGCTGATCCCGCCCACGGCGATCTTCCTCGCGACCGCACTGATCTGGGGATTCAACCAACTCGGCTGGACCGCGGTCTCGCCGATGTGGTGGTGGATCGGTCCCCTTCTGGTGTACGTGCTGCTGCCGATCCTCGACCGGTTCTTCGGCCCCGACGGGCAGAACCCGCCGGACGAGGTGATGGAGATGCTCGAGAACGACAAGTACTACCGGTACTGCACCTACGCCTACATCCCGTTCCAGCTGGCCAGTCTCGTCTTCGCCTGCTACCTGTGGTCGACCGGGAACCTGTCCTGGCTGGGGATCGACGGCGGCCTGGGGCTGATCTCGAAGATCGGTCTGGCGTTCAGCGTCGGCGTGATGGGTGGTGTCGGGATCAACACCGCCCACGAGCTCGGCCACAAGAAGGACGACCTCGAACGGTGGCTGTCGAAGATCACCCTGGCCCAGACCTTTTACGGCCACTTCTACATCGAGCACAACCGCGGCCACCACGTGCGGGTGTCGACCCCGGAGGACCCGGCTTCGGCCCGCTTCGGCGAATCGTTCTGGACGTTCCTGCCGCGCAGCGTGTGGGGCAGCCTGAAGTCCTCGTGGGAACTCGAGAAGACCCGCCTGCAGCGCCTCGGCAAGAGCCCGTGGACCCTGCGTAACGACGTCCTCAACGCGTGGGCGATGTCGGTGGTCCTGTTCGGTGTGCTCGTCGCGGTGTTCGGCCCGGTGATCATCCCGTTCCTGATCCTGCAGGCCGTCTACGGCTTCTCCCTGCTCGAGACGGTGAACTACCTCGAGCACTACGGGCTGCTGCGGCAGAAGACCGCCACCGGCCGGTACGAGCGCTGCACCCCCGCGCACAGCTGGAACTCCGACCACATCGTCACCAACATCTTCCTGTACCACCTGCAGCGGCACAGCGATCACCACGCGAACCCGACCCGCCGCTACCAGACCCTGCGGAGCATGGACGGCGCCCCCAACCTGCCCAGCGGCTACGCGAGCATGATCGGGCTCGCCTACATCCCGCCGCTGTGGCGCAAGGTGATGGACCACCGCGTCGTCGAGCACTACGACGGCGACATCACCCGCGCCAACATCCAGCCGAGCAAGCGCGGCAAGGTCCTCGCCGAGTTCGGGGCGCAGTGATGGCCGCCTACGAGTGCCCGGTGTGCAACTACGTCTACGACGAGACCGCAGGCGCGCCCCGCGAGGGTTTCCCCGCCGGCACACCCTGGGACGCGATTCCCGACGACTGGTGCTGCCCCGACTGCGGGGTCCGCGAGAAGATCGACTTCGAAGGACGCTGACATGACCACGAACTACAAGCTCTTCCGTTGCCTGCAGTGCGGATTCGAATACGACGAGGCCGAGGGCTGGCCGGAGGACGGCATCGCCCCCGGCACCCGATGGGACGAGATCCCCGACGACTGGTCCTGCCCGGACTGCGGCGCCGCCAAGTCCGATTTCGAGATGGTCGAGGTCAGCCGGACATGACCGAGACGATCGTCGTCGTCGGCACCGGGGTGGCCGGCGCGACCGCCGCACAGACCCTGCGCAAGGAGGGCTTCGCCGGACGTGTCGTGCTGATCGGCGAGGAGGCCGCGCTGCCCTACCGGCGGCCGGTGCTGTCGAAGGACCTGCTCGCCGGCAGCATCACCGCGGAGCGGGCACAGCTCGAACCGGCCGGCTACTGGGCCGACCACGACATCGACCTGCGCACCGAGACCCGCGTCGTCGAACTCGACCCACTGCGTCGCCGGCTCCGGCTGTGGGACAACGAGATTCTCGACTACGACGCGGTGATCCTGGCGACGGGCGCCCGCGCCCGCCACCTGGACCACGACGGCGGGGACAGGGTGCTGAGCCTGCGCACGGCCGAGAACGTCGCCCCGCTGCGGGCCGCGATCGAGGCGCACCGTTCGCTCCTCGTCGTCGGCGCCGGCCTGATCGGCTGCGAAGTCGCTTCCACCGCAAGGGAACTGGGAGCCGAGGTCACCGTGCTCGAGAGCGCGCCGTCGCCGCTCGCCCGCATCGTGCCGCCCGCCGTCGCCGAGATGTACGTCGACCTGCACGCCGAACGCGACGTGCCCGTCCACACCGGCGTCGCGCTGCGCTCCCTCACCGGCGACGACGACGGGGTGCATGCCACCGCCGAGGACGGGCGCGCCTGGACGGCCGGCGCCGCCCTCGTCGCGGTGGGCTCGGTGCCGGACACCGCGCTCGCCCGCACGGCCGGGCTGACCGTCGGCGACGGCATCGTCGTCGACGAGGCCTACCGCACCTCCGCCGCCGGGGTCTACGCCGCGGGCGACGCGATCGAGCAGCCCAACCCGATGCTCGGCGGCCGGCACCGCACGGAGAACTGGAACAGCGCCCGGGCCCAGGGCATCGCCGCCGCGAAGTCCGTCCTCGGGCAGCCGCTCGGCGCCGCGGAGGTGCCGTGGGGCTGGTCCAACCAGTACGGGCACAACCTGCAGTTCGCCGGCTGGTCCCGCCACGACGACGACTACGTGGTGCGCGGGTCGATCGAGGGCCGGGACTTCACGGCCCTCGCGCTGCGCGGCGACCGGCTGGTGGGGGCGATCGCCCTCAGCCGCCCGAAGGACATCCGCATCGTGCGGCAGCTCGTTGCCGCCGGCGCGGCGGTCGATCGCGGCGCGCTCGCGGACGAGTCCGTCGCGCTGGGCGACGTCGCGGGTCGGCGCGCGGCGGCCACGCCGGCATCGCTGTAGCGGGCCGCTCAGCCTTGGTGGTCGGTGCGCTTCTTGCCGGCCAGGCCGCGCCAGGCCAGGTTCTCGAGCAGATCGGCGGCCTTCTCCACGTCGATCTCGCCGCCGGCGATGCGGTCGGCGACGGCCTCACCGGCGCCGACGAGCGCAACGGCCATGATGGCGAAGTCGGTTCCCGGCTCCGGGTCGCGCGTGCTCGATTCGAGCAGGTGCGCGGTGAGCTCGATGAGCCGGTCCCGGCTGCTGCGCACCTGCCCGGCGAACGCCTGCTGGGACATCGCCTGGCGGTAGAGCACCATCCACGAGTTGCGGTGGGCGTCGACGAACCCGAGGAACGACTCGAGCGCCACCCGCAGCTGATCGCGCGGCGTGAGCCCGGGATCACCGGCGGGCGTCAGGGCCTCGACGAACCGCTGCCCCTCCCGGCTGATGCACGCGGCGAACAGTTCGTCCTTCGAGCCGTAGTACAGGTAGAGCATCGGCTTGGAGATCTGGGCCCGGGCCGCGATGGCGTCCATCGAGGTATTGTGAAACCCGTTCTCGGAGAAAACCTCCACGGCGGCGTCCAGCATCTGCTGTTCCCGCACCGCGCGAGGCAGTCGCTTGGTACCGCCGGCCATGTCTCCTCCAAGTCCCGATGCTCCCAGCTCCTTACTCTAGAGTAAGGAGCTGGTTTCCGACGCCGATTCAGCAGTCCAGCGCGCCCTTGGCGCGCGCGACGGTGCGCACCGCGTCGTCCACCCGCGCGGCCGGCAGCGCTCCCGTCGCCACGGCCTGTTCGAGATGGTCGAGCACCCGCGGGACGTCGTCGGTGGTCAGCCACAACGCCTGGTCCACCCCGGCGGCGAGCGCCGCCTGCACCGCTTCGGTGATGTCGTACGTGTCGGTGATGGCCCGCATGCCCGACAGGTCGTCGGTGAAGACCACCCCGTCGAACGGCGGGGCACCGTAACCGGTTCCGGACCGCAGCAACTGCACCGCCTGCGGGCTGATGCTCGCCGGCAGTCCCTCGGTCAGCCCCGGCACGTCGAGGTGCCCGAGCATCACCGCGACCCCGGAATCCACGAGCTCCCGGTACGGCACCAGGTCCACCTGCTGCAGCTGGTCGAGCGGCGGCGCGGTGACCGCACCGGTGTGCGAGTCATCGAGGCGTTCGAGGCCGGCGCCGTCGAGGCCGACGATCTCGACGCTCTTACCTTTGTTGGCGTACTTGTGTCGGATCGCGTCGAGGGCGGCCACGGTGGAGGCGTCCC
>NZ_WVTE01000262.1:0-30643 GCF_009939605.1 Rhodococcus sp. YH1
TGAACACGCCGATGGTGGCGAACGCGGAGTACGGCGAGTTCGTCAACTCCCATCCCGAGGTTGCCGCCGACGAGTCGTACAAGAACCCGATGCCGGTCGAACTGATCGAGGCCGTCGACATCAGCAACGCGATCGTCTACCTCGCCTCCGACGAGGCTCGTTACGTCACCGGTGTCACGTTCCCGGTCGACGCCGGCTACAACATCCGCTGAAGCGAAGGAGCTTGCACATATGACCACCACCGAAGCCTCGACGGGTACCGCCCCGTCGATTGCCGACCGCGAACAGGTTTTCATCGGCGGCCGCTGGGTCGATTCGACCGGCGGCGAATGGGTCGACGTCGTCGACTCGTTCACCGAGGAGAAGGTCGCGCGGGTGCGCACCGCCACGGCCGAGGACGTCGCCAAAGCGGTTGCCGCAGCGCGTGAATCATTCGACAAGGGTGAGTGGGCGTCGCGCACCATGGCAGAGCGCGCCGATGTCGTCGACGCCATCGCCGACCGCCTCGAACGGCGGGTGGACGAGCTCACCCCGATCGGGGTCATCGAGGTCGGCGTACCTGTGAGTGTCAGCCGGCCGACCCAGGAGATGGTCGGCGGGTTGTTCCGTGCGGTCGCCGCGGTGGCCCGCACGTTCGAGACCACCGAGGAGCGCCCGCGTGCAGCGGGCGGTGTCTCGCGCATCGTGAAGGAACCGACGGGAGTCGTTGCCGCGATCATCCCGTGGAACGGCCCGGTCGGCACGATCGCGTTCAAGCTCGCCCCGGCGCTGGCCGCGGGTTGCTCGGTCGTGCTCAAGACCGCGCCGGAGGCACCGCTCTCGCCGTCGGTGTTCGCGGACATCATCGCCGAGTTGGTTGCGGAGGGCCGCATTCCCGAGGGCGTGGTCAGCGTGCTGTGCGCCGACCGCGAGGTGTCGGAGACGCTCGTGACCAACCCCGACGTCGACCACATCACCTTCACCGGCAGCACCGCGGCGGGCCGGCGCATCATGTCGCTGGCCGGCGAGCGCATCGCACGGGTCTCGCTCGAACTCGGCGGCAAGTCCGCAGCGATCATCCTCGACGACGCCGACATCGACCACGTGGTGCAGACGCTCCCCATGGGGGGCTGCATGCAATCCGGTCAGGCGTGCATCGCCCTCTCGCGCGTGCTCGTCTCCCGCAAGCGTCACGACGAGGTGCTCGAGGTCCTGAAGGCCGCGTACGGCGCGCTGCCGATCGGCAACCCGTGGGAGCCGACCAATTTCCTCGGCCCGCTCGCGTCGAAGCGTCAACAGGACCGCGTCCTGGGATACATCGACATCGCGAAGGAGGACGGCGCGAAGGTCGTGCTCGGCGGCGGTCGACCGGAGGGATTCGACAAGGGCTTCTTCGTCACACCGACACTGCTCGACAACGTCGACCCCGACTCCCGGATCGCGCAGGAAGAGGTCTTCGGTCCGGTCATCTCGGTGATCACCTACGAAGACGAAGAGGACGCCATCGCGATCGCCAACAACTCGATGTACGGGCTGTCGGGTGCGGTGTACACGGAGGACATCGACCACGGGTTCGAGGTTGCGCGGCGCATCCGCACCGGCACCATCAGCGTGAACACCGCGACGATGGACTTCACCCTGCCGTTCGGCGGCTATAAGCAGTCCGGCGTGGGCCGTGAGGGCGGCCTCGAAGGTCTCGAGGAGTTCTTCGAGATCAAGACCGTCCACATGCCCGCTCCGGCCCGGTAGGACCGACGACGACGCCCCGCGATTCGATCCGCGGGGCGTCGTCGTTGCGTCGTGGGTGGTCGTACGACTGCCGATCAGGTCAGTGGGCCGACACGCTCGGTGGGCCGACACGCTCAGTGGGCCGACACGCTCAGTTGGCTCTTGTCCGCGATCTCTACCTGAGCGTTGCGCACCACGCCGTGGAGGAAGCTGCGGATCATCTCCTCGAACAACTGCCGGGAGGTCATCTCGTTCTCGGCGAGAGCTCGCGCCAGCAGCGGCTGCGACTCCGGGTCGACGTTCGGGAAGATCGTGTTCTTCGTACTCGGCTTGCGCATCGCCTCGGTGAGCACTGCGCCCAGCGTCAAACGCTCCATGCCGTCGAGAATCTGGACGTGCAGGCGGGCCGGCACGCCGGACTCCTCCAGGAATCGGGCAGTGTCCTCGTAGGTGCCGATCAGCAGATCACGCGGAAGATACTGGAGCAGGATCGGCGCGGCATTGCGGTGCTTGAGGATCGACTGACGCAGATTCATGCTCAGCGTCACGAAGTACTCGGGCCAGTCCGGGCCGGGCCTGCGGCGTGGCAGGGTGCCGGCGCCGGCAATCTGTCGCGCGACAGCCTGGAGGATCTCCGACTTGTCGGCGAAGTGGTGGTAGAGGGAGGGCGCCCGTACCCCGAGGTGCTTCGCCAGCCGCGGCAGGCTGAAGGCATCGAGTCCCTCGGAGTCGATGATCTCGATGGAAGCCGCCACCGCGGACGCGCGACTGATGAGAGGCTTCGACGGTCGGGCCATCATCTACTTTCAGCTCGTGCGGTCCACCGGGCGGGTCTGCCCGGCGGGTGACCTATAGATGCTATCTGTTCCGGTCCGGCCGGTGGTTACGCCGTGAGGACGGCCTCGTCGAGGAACTCGACCAGGCCGCGGCTCAACACGTCGTTGTCGTCGCCGCCCACCATGTGCCCGGCACCGCCCACGTCGATGTACCGCGCCCCGGGGATCAGTTCCAGGAGTTCGCGCGCACCTTCGATGCTGACGACGTCGGACTGGGCACCACGAATCAGGAGGGTCGGAACCGCGACGGCGCGCGCCGCGGCCCGGGCCCGCTCCTCGCGCTCCGCGGCAGCATCCGGAAGGTTCGTCCGATGCGACAGCATCCGCGGATCCCAGTGCCAGTACCAGCGACCGTCTCGCTCGCGCATGTTCTTACGCAACCCCTCCACCCGCGGCGGACGGCTCCGGTGCGGGTTGTACGCGATCACGGCGTCGAGCGCGTCGTGCAGGCTGTCGAAGCCCGCCAGTCCCGCGCGCATGAATCCGGTGATCTTGGCCAACCCCTCGGGTTCGGCCTTCGGGGTGATATCCACCAGCACCAGCGCGCGGGAGAGCCCCGGATTGTCTCCTTCGGCGACGAGTGAGGCCATACCGCCCATCGACGCTCCCACGAGCACCGGTGGCTCACCGAGTTCGTCGACGATCGTGCAGATGTCGCGCGCGTGTGCGTCGGAGCTGTAGTCGCCGTCGTCGGCCCATCCGCTGTGGCCGTGCCCGCGCGCGTCGATCGCGTATGAGCGCCATCCTTGTTCCGAGAGACGGATTCCGGTGCGCTGCCACGAGTGCCTCGTCTGCCCGCCGCCGTGCAACAGCAGGACGGTCCCCTTCCGCTCGGACGGGGGCTCCCAGACATCGGCGACCAGGGAAACGCCGTCGCCCCGAAGTGTGGTCACGGTGCTGGAGATCGTCATCGTTTCGCCCTTCGTCGTCGGAGTCAGTGTCCGGAAGTCCCACCGTCGACGGCGAGCGTCGACCCGGTGATGTAGCCGGAAGCACGGCTGGCGAGGAACACGACGGCGGCGTCGATCTCGCGCTGCGTGGCGGTGCGACCGAGCGAGCAGCCGCGCAGGAACTCCTCGAGGGTATCCGACGACATCTCGGCGATCAGGTCGGTCTCGACGAAACCCGGCGCGATCGCGTTCACGCGGATCCCTTTTCGCTGCGACCACTGATGGGACAGATCGCGGGTGAGGCCGACGAGACCGGCCTTGCTCGCGGCGTAGGCGGCCTGGGGGAGCACCGACTTGACCAGCCCGAGCATGCTCGCGATGTTGACGATGCTCGAGCCCGGCTTCATCACGCGTCCGCATGCTTGCGCTGCCCAATACGCGCCGAGCAGATTCACGTCCAGCACGGAACGGAAATCCTCGGGTCGCTCGCGCGTCGCGGGTGCGGAATGGGTGACGCCGGCGTTGTTGATCAGGATGTCGAGCCGACCGAACTCGGCGACCGTGGCCCGGGCGAGGGCGTCGCACTGCTCGGGGTCGGTGACGTCGGTGGGGACGATGAGGCAGCGTCGGCCGGTGGCCTCGATCGTGGGGCCGACGGCGTCCAGCTTCTCGCGACGGCGTGCGGCGATCACCACGTCCGCCCCGGCCTCCGCGAGGGCGCGCGCGAACCCTGCTCCGAGGCCGCTGCCGGCGCCCGTGACGACGGCGACGGACCCGTCGAGCCTGAAGAGGTCGAGGATCGAGCCGGTGTCGCGTGCGGTATCTGTCGAGGTCATGTGGCTGCTCCCGGTGCTGCGTGTCATGAGGTTCGGCTGCGGGCCTTGCGTCCCTTAAAACTAATTACTTAAGATTAGAGCGTAGGTGATGTCCAGGGGAACGGAAACACTGATGGCCGGAAGCACCGATGTGGAGCAGGGCAAGATGCAGGTGATCGGCAAGGACGCACTTGCAGACGGCGTCGTGGCGGTGCGGTTCGCCGATCCCGACGGGGGGACCGTCCCCGCATGGGAACCCGGATCGCACATCGACGTCATCATCGACGAGTCGACGGTCCGGCAGTACTCGCTGTGCGGCGACCCGGCCGACGACACCTGCCTGACTGTGGCGGTCCTCCGTGAGGAGAACGGACGCGGCGGATCGCGGTGGATCCACGACTCGCTACAGGTCGGCGACCTCGTCAGCATCGCCGGCCCCCGCAACAACTTCAGCCTCGAGCCCGCGCAGTCGTATCTCTTCGTCGCGGGCGGAATCGGCATCACGCCGATACTTCCGATGGTGCGGGCGGCCGACGCGGCCGGCGCCGACTGGAGGCTCCTGTACGGCGGACGTACCCGCGCGAGCATGGCTTTCGCGGACGGCCTCGTCGCCCGGTATCCCGGCCGGGTCGAGCTCCGGCCTCAGGACGAATGCGGGCTCCTCGACCTGGCGGCAGCGCTCGACGCCCTCGGGGACGGCACCGGTGTCTACTGCTGCGGGCCGGAACCACTGCTGCACGCCATCGAGAACGAGTGCCGCAACCGCTCGGGGGTCACCTTGCACGTCGAACGGTTCGCCGCGAAGGAGCGGCCGGCCGACGCCGTCGACGGGGCATTCGAGGTGGAACTCCGGCAATCGGGCAAGACGATCACTGTCGACTCGGGCGAAACACTGCTCGACGCGGTGCTCCGCTCGGGCGTCGATTCGCCGTTCTCGTGCCGCGAGGGAACCTGCGGTACGTGCGAAGCCACTGTGCTGGAAGGAATTCCGGATCATCGCGACTCCGTCCTCACCGAGGACGAGCAGGCGGAGAACGACTGCATGATGATCTGCGTATCCCGCAGCTGCACCCCCAAGCTCACTCTGGATCTGTAGATCGGCCCATGGTGACCCTCCGTCTCGCCACTGCGCGAACGCGTGTGCGCACACCTGCCGTCTCGCCCGGTGTGCTGATCCCGGCGCTCTGCTTCGTCGTGATGATCACCTCGGTCATGCAGACCGCCGTCGTGCCGCTGATGCCCGATATCGCGGCGCAGCTCGGGGTGGGTACGAATGCGGTGGGATGGATCGTCACCGGGAATCTTCTGACGGCCACAGTCTGTACGCCGCTGCTGGGCAGGCTCGCCGACCGACGTGGACCACGAAAAGTGCTGCTGGGCATCCTGGGAGTGGTGCTCGTCGGTTCGTTGCTGTGTGTCGCGTGGGACTCGTTGCCGGTACTCATCGCCGGGCGAGCGCTGCAGGGGACGTCGTTCGCGCTGTTTCCGATCGGCGTCGCTGTGCTGCGCAGCGCTCTCGGGCCGTATCGGCTCACGGCGGCGCTCGGCATCATGTCGGGAACGATGAGCGTCGGCGGCGGTGCGGGAATGATCGCCGCCGGACTGCTGTACAGCGACGGCGACGACTATCGTCGCGTGTTCTGGCTGCTGGTGGCGCTCGCGGTGATTGCAGCTGCACTTGCGTGGGCGGTCGTTCCCGGTTCGCCCGGTTCCGGGACCGGATCCGGATCCGATCTCTGGGGTGCGGTCGGGCTCGCGGTCGGCCTGTCCGCACTGCTTCTGGCGCTCGCGCAGGGCGGGACGTGGGGTTGGGTGTCCGTGCCGACGATCGGTTGTGTCGTCGCGGGTGTGCTCGTGCTTGCCGCCTGGTACCGGCACGAGCGGCGATCCGATGCGCCGCTGGTGGCCCCAGCCCTCCTGACCGCACGTGCGGTGGCGCCCGCCCACCTTGCCGCGTTCCTCGTGGGAATCGCGATGTTCGTGCAGTTCCTGGCCACAGCCGTGTTCGTGCAGGCCGCCCCGGAGGAAGCGGGGTACGGGTTCGGTGCTTCGGTGCTCGAGACGAGCCTGCTGTACCTGCTGCCCGGGCAGGTTGTCGGCATCTCCGCGGCTGCGGTGAGCGGGTTTCTCGTGCGGAGGTTCCGCGCCGAGCGGGTGCTGATGGTGGCGTGCGCTATCGGCGTGTGTGGGTTCGCATTTGTCGGGTTCGCCCACGACCGCCCGTGGCAGGTGATCGTTGCGGTGGCGGTCCTCAATGTTTTCGTCAGCGTTGCCTACGGCGCCCTGCCGGCAATGCTCGTCGAGCATGTGTCGCTGCACGACACCGGTGTTGCGAACGGCATCAACGCCATCGCACGGACATTCGGCAGTTCGCTGGCGAGCGCGCTGGTGGGGATGCTCCTCGCGACGATCACGATCGCGGGTGCCGACATTCCCTCCGAGCGTGCGTTTGTGGCCGCATTCGTGATCGGCGGTGTGGCCGCGCTTGCCGCCGGGTTCGTCGCCGGTGCGAGCCGCCCTTTGCAATTTACAAAATTTGATTGACGTCTCATGAGTGAGCCTATAGCCTGAGGTGTACGCGATATGAGGACCCGCGCTCCTCTCGCGCTGAAAATTCTTGTACACAAAACAGATTCGTATTCTCTCGGTCAAGGAAGGCAAGGGACACATGGCTGCCACCGTCGGCTCGGCCCTGTATTGGTGGGCGAAGACCAAGGGGGAACAGAACGCGATCATCGTTGCCGGTGAGGCTCTGACCTACCGTGAACTCCAGGACTGGTCCAGCCGCGTCGCTCGTGAGATCGTCGACCGGGGCATCAAGCCGGGTGAGCGTGTCGGAGTGCTCGGCCCGAATTCGGTGACGTGGCCCGTGGTGGCACTCGGCGTACTCAAGGCCGGTGCGGTGCTCGTCCCGCTGAATCCCCGGTTCAAGCCGGCGGAACTCCGCAAGGTCGTCGATGACGCGGGTGCCGTCCTGGTCATCGCGCCGGAACAGTTCTCCGCAACGGTCGCCCAGGCGCGTGACCTCGGCGATCCCTTCGACACGTTCGGGTTCACCGACATCGCGGCGCTGCGGGAAGGGGAGCGCGACGACTTCCGCGTCGACCTCGCGCCCGACGACCCCACAGCACTTCTGTTCACCAGTGGCTCCACGGGGTTGTCGAAGGGCGTCATCTGCACCAATCGGACTCTGCTCAACATCGTGTTCGAGGCCACCCTCACCGAGGAAGGCTTCCGTCCGGGTTCCACGTCGCTGCTGGTGTTGCCGCTCGTGTTCACCCCGGGCCTCGTGTGGGGGCTGGTCATGTCCACGGTGCTCGGTGGCACGCTCATCATCGAGAAGGAACTCGATCCCGGTCGTGCCGCGGCACTGCTCGGTGAGCACAAGGTGCAGGCTCTGTTCGGGGTTCCGCTGATCTTCGAAGCGATCTCGCGGTCGCCCGAATTCGAGAAGGCCGACCTGTCGTCGCTGCGCACCGCGATCGTCGGCGGCGCGGCAGTCGCACCGGCCCTGTTGAAGCGGTGGGCCGACAAGGGCGTCGCGCTGCGTCAGATCTACGGCATGACCGAAGCCGGCGGGGTCGCGACCGCGACTCTCGTCTCCGAAGCCTTCGACCACCCCGACACCTGCGGGTCCGGCTCGATCTTCACCGAGACGAAGGTGGTCCGCACCGACGGCACCGATGCAGAGCCCGGCGAAGAGGGGGAGATCCTGCTGCGGGGACCCGGCGTGACCCCCGGCTACTGGAACGATCCGGAGTCGACGGCGTCCGCGTTGCGCGACGGCTGGCTGCACAGCGGGGACCTGGGCACCCTCGACGAGGGCGGGCGCGTCAAGTTCGTCGACCGCCTCAAGGACCTCATCATCACCGGCGGCATCAACGTCTCGCCCGTCGAGATCGAGCGTGTCATCAGTGGGATCCCGGGTGTCGAGGAGGTCGCGGTCATTGCCGCGTCCGACGAGCGTTTCGGCGAGACGCCCGCGGCGATCGTCACTGTGAAGGACGGGGTCGACGCGGCAACGATCGTGGAATACTGCGACCGTTTGGTCGCCGACTACAAGGTTCCGCGCTACGTCGTGATCCGGGACGAGCCGCTGCCCCGGCTCCCCAGTGGCAAGCTGTCGAAGACGGCGATCCGGTCCGAGTACCGGGACGTCTCCGAACGATTCGACAAGGTGCGCTGACGCACCCGTCGCGCAGAAAGGAGCCCTCGTGGCTCGGACCGGAACCGACGACGCGGTGATCCTCGAGCGGCACGGAGAGATCGCCGTCGTGCGCTTGAACCGTCCCGATCGGCTCAACGCGTTCACCAATGCGATGTGCTACCGGCTCATCGAGATCTTCGACGAGACCGACACCGACGACGAAGTACGCGCGGTTGTGCTCACCGGAACCGGCCGCGCGTTCTGCGCGGGCGCCGATCTCGCCGCAGGCGGCGACACGTTCGTCCTCGGCGACGATCCGGAGACCGGTGGAGCCCCCGCCGACACGGGTGGTCAGGTGACGCTGCGGATCTACCGTTCCCTGAAGCCGGTGATCGCGGCGATCAACGGGCCTGCAGCAGGCGTCGGCGTCACGATGACACTTCCGGCCGACATCCGCATCGCCTCGGATACGGCCAAGTTCGGTTTCGTGTTCACTCGCCGCGGCTTGGTGCCGGAGGCATGCTCGACGTGGTTCCTCCCGCGGGCGGTCGGAATCTCCACCGCCGTCGAATGGACGGTCGGCGGGAAGATGGTGCCGGTCACCGAAGCTCTCGACCGGGGTCTGGTACGTGAGGTCGTGCCCGCCGATCAGGTACTGGATCGCGCACTCGAGGTCGCCCGGGAACTGGTTTCGGGCACGTCGCCGGTATCGGCGGCACTGACCCGTCAGCTGATGTGGCGGATGCTCGGCGCGTCGGAACCCGAGGTTGCGCACCGCGCCGAGTCGATCGGCATCTATGTCCGGGGCTCCTCCGACGACGTGCGCGAAGGTGTCGACGCCTTCCTCGAAAAACGTGATCCGAAGTTTCCTGATCGCGTCTCGGATGGACTGCCGGATCTGTTCGAGTGACACTGGTGCCGCGTCGGACGCTCCGTGCCACAGTCGGGGGCCCGATGCTTGACAATGGTCATTACTTGTATCATTGCCCGTAGGAGTCGGTGAGGACGAGTTCGGGGGTGCGACATGGCGCGACGGCGGGCGAACGTCCTCAGTGAGAACGCAGAGGTGGCGCGAGGGCAGATACTGAAGGCTGCCGAGTCGATGTTCCAGCGGTACGGGCTCTCGAAGACCACGATGGACGACATCGCCAAGGAGGCCGGCGTTTCGCGGCCGACCGTCTACCGCTACTTCGGTGACCGTGACACGCTGATCACGGCCTTGATCGAGTTGCGGTCGCGCCGGCTGTTCGACAAGGCTCGTGCGTTCCTGAGGGAACGGACGACGTTCGCGGAGCAGATCGTCGACGGCCTGATCTTTCTCGTCGACCGTGGTCGCCACGATCCGATCGTCCGCTTGATCGTCAGTCCCGAACACATGGACATGGCGACGGCTCTGATCGGCAGCACCGGACTGGCGGTCCGGCTGACCCAGGAGATGTGGGCGCCGCTGCTCGACGAGGCCCGCGAACGAGGTGAGATCCGCGAAGGCCTCACCGACGAGGAGATCTGCCAGTGGATCGCGCTGGTGCAGCTCATCCTGGTCGGGCGGATGGATTTCGGCTCCGAGGGGGACCCGGAAAACAGACGGATGCTCACCAACTTCCTGCTTCCGGGAATCGTGACGGAGGAGGCGGCGGAACAGCTGCGGTCCGGTGGGGCAGCTGCTACTCCGACCCACTGAAGATCGCGGGTACGGAGTGGTAGACCCCGGACGCCGAACCGGGTAATGGCTCAGCGCGGCAGCGGAGTCACCCCCGCCGCCGCGAAGGCTCCCGCGACCACGTTCTCGTAGATGCGGTCGAGGTCGAGTTCGTCGCCGAGGAAGCCGCTGCGCACGATCGTGGCGAACCCGTGCATCGCGGTGAACAGGCTCACCGCGGCCTCGAGCGTGTCCTCCTCCGGCACCCCGCAGGAGGCGAGCATCGAGCGGAGCGCCCTGTTCGCGTCGAGGGCCGCCGCGATCAGGGCGCTGCGCTCGATCGGTTCCGTCGTCAGCGTCTGATAGCGGTGCGGATGCTCGGCGGCCCACACACGATGCGCATCGATCAGGGTGCGCAGGCCCTCCAGCCCGCTGCGCCCCATCGCCACCTCGCGCAGCCGCTCACCGAGGTCGGCCATCGTCCGCACCTGGATCTCGCCGCGGACGTCGTCGAGACCACGGACGTGGTTGTAGAGCGAGGCGGTGACGATGCCGAGGCGGCCGGCGAGGGTGCTCATTGTCAGCTGCTCCCAGCCCGACTCGTCCACCGCCTCCAGTGCCGCCTCGATCACCTTCTCGCGGCTGAGGTTTCGACGGCGCATCGGCCTCTTCTTCTCGGTTTCCATCCGCCCATCCTACGGGTCTTCCATTTCAAACGAATGTGTGTAGCTTATAAACGACGATCATTCGTAAACAAGTGCGAGGTGGTCCCGTGACGGCATCACGTATCGACCTGAAGAACCCCGATCTCTACACCGAGGGGGTACCCCACGACTTCTTCGCCGAGCTGCGGCACGGCTGCCCGGTCTACCGGCAGGACGAGGAGGACGGACCCGGCTACTGGGCGGTGACGCGCCATGCGGACGTCACCGCGGTCTCCCGAGACAGCGCGACGTTCTCGTCGGCGCTCGGCACGACCCAGATCGACGAGTTCGACGACGAGACCCGCCTCAAGCAGGCGGCGATGCTCGTCAACCTCGATCCGCCCGCGCACACCCGGCTGCGCCAGCTCGTCAGCCGCGGCTTCACGCCCCGGATGGTCCGGACGCTCGAAGGGCACATCCGGGACATCTGCAACCGCATCGTCGACGATCTGATCGAGCGGGGCCGCAACGGCGCGGTCGTCGACTTCGTGCCGGTGGCCGCCGCCCCGCTTCCGCTCGAGGTGATCGCCGCCCTGCTCGGCGCACCCACGGAGGACGTCGGCAGGCTCCACGACTGGTCCAACCGGATGATCGGGTTCGACGACCCGGAGTACGGCAACACCCAGGCCGACGGGGAACTCGCCGCCGCGGAGATCTTCTTGTACGCCAACGAGATCGCCGCGGCGCGCAGGGTGGAGCCACGCGACGACATCGTCTCCCGGCTCGTCCGGCCGGACGAGAACGGTGACACGCTGACCGAGATGGAGTTCGACATGTTCTTCGTGCTGCTGGTGGTGGCCGGGAACGAGACGACGCGCAACGCCACCGCCGGCGGCATGCAGGCCTTCATCGACCATCCGGATCAGTGGCGCCGCCTGCAGGCCGAGCCGGAACTCGCCGCCGGCGCGGTCGAGGAGATCCTCCGCTGGGTCACCCCGGTGATCGGGTTCCGCCGCACGCCGACGTGTCCGGCGACGATCGGTGACCAGCCCGTCGAGGCGGGGGACAAGGTGGTGGTCTACTACCCGAGCGCGAACCGGGACGAGGACGTCTTCGAGGACCCGCACGTCTTCGACATCGGCCGGACCCACAACCCGCACGTGGCGTTCGGGGGCACCGGGGTGCACTTCTGCCTGGGCGCCCACCTGGCGCGCCTGGAACTGCGCATCCTGTTCGAGACCCTGGCGCGCCGGATCGAGCGCATCGAGCCCGCAGGGCCGGTCCGGCGGCTGCGCTCGAACTTCATCAACGGCATCAACTCCATGCCCGTACGGGTGTATCCGAAGGTCTGAAGCGAATTCGGGTGGGTGGGACCATTGCCTCGGACAGGCGACCGTAGTAATGTCCAGACACGTGTCCAGAAATGTGAATCTCGAATCCACCCGCCGCCGTCTCACCGAGAAGCAGGCCGACACCGTGGACCGTCTGACGCGCGCTGCCGTCGAGGTCCTGCGGGAAGAGGGGTTCGCAGGACTGACCGTACGCAACGTCGCCGCTCGGGCCGGTGTCGCACCGGCCACCGCCTACACCTACTTCTCGTCCAAGGAGCACCTCGTCGCCGAGGTGTTCTGGCGCCGGCTCGCCGCCTCGCCCGAACCCGAGGCGGCCACGACCGACCGGGTCGACCGCGTGGTCGCGGTGCTGCGCAACGTCGCGCTGATGATGGCCGACGAGCCCGAACTCGCCGGCGCGGTCACCAGCGCGCTGCTCGGCCGCGACCCCGACGTCGAACACCTGCGCGCCCGCATCGGCCTCGACATCCGGGACCGGCTCGCCACGGCCCTCGGCCCCGACGCCGATCCCGACGAGATCGAAGCGCTGGAAATGCTCTACGCCGGCGCCCTCGTCCGGGCGGGCATGGGGTACGAGACCTACGAGAAGATCGCCGATCGGCTGGAGACCTCCGCCAAACTTCTATTGGAGTAGCGCATGACCCAGGCTTCGCTCGAACCGCTCCTGTTCGATCCCTACGACTACGGCTTCCACGAGGACCCGTATCCGATCTACCGGCGCCTGCGCGAGGAGGCGCCGCTCTACCGCAACGACGACCTCGGCTTCTGGGCCCTGTCCCGGCACGCCGACGTCGTCGCGGGCTTCCGCGACCACACCCGGCTCTCCAGCGCGAACGGGGTGTCCCTCGACCCGGCGGCCTACGGCCCCCACGCCCACAAGGTCATGTCGTTCCTCGCGATGGACGACCCCCGCCACATGCGCATGCGCCGGCTCGTCTCCAAGGGCTTCACCCCGCGCCGGGTCGCCGACCTGCGCGGCCGCATCCTCGAGCTGACTCTCCACTACCTCGACACCGCCTTGGACAAGGACGAATTCGACTGGATCGCGGACTTTGCGGGCAAGCTCCCGATGGACGTCATCTCCGAACTGATGGGCGTGCCCGAGGCCGACCGCGCCGAACTGCGCCGGCTGGCGGATCTGGTGGTCCACCGGGAGCGGGGCGTACTCGACGTGCCCGTCGCGGCGATGGAGGCGTCGCTGAACCTCGTCGGCTACTACGCGGACATGCTGGCGCAGCGCCGCGCCCACCGGAGCGAGGACCTCACCTCGGCCCTGCTCGACGCCGAGGTCGACGGAGACCGCCTCGAGGACGACGAGATCATCGGCTTCATGTTCCTGATGGTCGTCGCGGGCAACGAGACCACCACCAAACTGCTCGGCAACGCACTGTACTGGGGCGCGAAGAACAAGACCGAGGTGGCCCGCGTCCTCGGCAACCCGGACGCAGCCCCGGGCTGGGTGGAGGAGACGCTGCGCTACGACACCTCCAGCCAGATCGTCGCGCGCACTGCCGCCACCGACATCGACGTGCACGACAGCACCATCCGCGCGGGCGACAAGGTGCTGCTGCTCATCGGTTCGGCCAACCGCGACGCCGAGGTGTTCGAGGATCCCGACACCTTCCGCATCGGCCGCGACAGCGCGTCCAAGATCGCCAGTTTCGGTGGCGGCGTGCACTTCTGCCTCGGTGCCCACCTTGCGCGCCTCGAGGCGAACATCGCGCTCGAACAGTTCGCCGCGCGCGTCGCCGACTACGACGTCGACTTCGACCGCTGTGAACGCGTCCACTCCACCAACGTCCGAGGCCTCGCGGCCCTGCCCGTAGAGGTGACCCGGCGACATGCCTAGATTCGAACCCAATCCGCCGCGCCGGCCCGCGATCGTCAGCGGCGCCTCCTCCGGCATCGGTACGGCCACCGCCTTCGCGCTCGCCGCCCTCGGTCACCCGGTCGCCCTCGGTGCGCGGCGCGTCGAACAGTGCGAGGCCCTCGCGGAGAAGATCCGCGGCGAGGGCGGCGAGGCCTTCGCGCACTTCCTCGACGTGGCGTCCACCGAATCGGTCGACGAGTTCGTCGCCGCCGCCGAGAAGGCCCTGGGTCCCACCGAGATCGTCCTGTCCGGCGCCGGTGACATGGATTTCCGGCTCGTGCACGAGATGGATCCGGACCGGTTCGAGTTCCAGGTGAACGTCCATCTCGTCGGCACGCAGCGTCTCGCCCATCGCGTGCTGCCGGGGATGATCGAACGGCGCCGCGGCGACTTCGTCGTCATCGGTTCGGACTGCGCCGACGTCGCGCGGCCCCGCATGGGCGCCTACGTCGCCGCCAAGACGGGCCTCGAGGCGCTCGTGCGTCAGATGCGGATGGAACTCGAGGGCACGGGGGTTCGCGCGTCGGTGGTGCGTCCCGGCCCGACACAGACCGGGATGGGACTCGATGCCCCCGCGGAGATCATCGAGCCGCTGATCGCCGACTGGACCAGATGGGGCTTCGCCCGGCACTCCTACTTCCTCCGCGCCTCCGAGATCGCGAACGCCGTCGTCGCCGTCGTCTCGGCCCCGCGCGGAACCCACCTGGTGCTGACCGAAGTGCAGCCGGAAGCGCCTCTGCAGAAGGATTCTCGGGGAAAGGACCCTGAATGACCACGATCACCACCCCCACGCGCGTCTCGGGGGGCGAGCACGAACACGGCCACCTCGAGGAACTGCGCACCGACCCGATCGGCCTGATGCAGCGAGTCCGCGAGGAGTGCGGCGACGTCGGCGCCTTCCAGCTCGCCGACCGCAACGTCGTGCTGCTCTCCGGGGCTCGGGCCAACGAGTTCTTCTTCCGCTCCGCCGATGAGGACCTCGACCAGCAGGCCGCGTACCCGTTCATGAAGCCGGTCTTCGGGGAGGGCGTGGTCTTCGATGCCAGCCCCGAGCGCCGCAAGGAGATGCTGCACAACTCCGCGTTGCGCGGCGAGCAGATGAAGGGCCATGCCGCCACGATCGAACGCGAGGTCCGTGACATCGTCGCCGGGTGGGGTGACGAGGGTGAGATCGACCTGTTGGAGTTCTTCGCGGAGCTGACCATCTACACGTCCTCGGCCTGCCTGATCGGCAAGAAGTTCCGCGACCAGCTCGACAGCCGGTTCGCGAGCCTCTACCACGACCTGGAGAAGGGCACCGACGCCCTCGCCTTCGTCGACCCCTACGCGCCCATCGAGAGCTTCCGTCGCCGCGACGAGGCCCGCCGCGGGCTGGTCGCCCTCGTCGAGGAGATCATGGTCGACCGCATCGCGAACCCGCCCCAGGGCAAGGAGGATCGCGACATGCTCGACGTCCTCGTCTCCATCAAGGACGAGAACGGCAAGGAGCGGTTCAGCGCGGACGAGATCACCGGCATCTTCATCTCGATGATGTTCGCCGGCCACCACACCACGTCGGGGACGGCGGCATGGGCGTTGATCGAGTTGCTGCGCAATCCGGAGTACCTGCGCGGGGTCACCGACGAACTCGACGTCCTCTACGCCGACGGTGAGGGCGTGAGTTTCCATGCGCTGCGGCAGATCCCGATGCTCGAGTCGGTACTCAAGGAGACGCTGCGGTTGCACCCGCCGCTGATCCTGCTGCTGCGCGTCGCGCGCGGCGAGTTCGAGGTCGACGGGTACCGGATCGGCGAGGGCGACCTCGTCGGCGCTACCCCGGCGATCTCCAACCGCATCCCGGAGGACTTCCCCGAGCCCGATGCCTTCGATCCGGGCCGTTACCTCGATCCGCGGCAGGAGGACATCGTCAACCGCTGGACCTGGATCCCGTTCGGGGCCGGCCGGCACCGGTGCGTGGGAGCGGCGTTCGCTCTCATGCAGCTCAAGGCGATCTTCTCGGTCCTGCTGCGCGACTACGAATTCGAGATGGCTCAGCCGGCCGACACCTACCGCAACGACCATTCCAAGATGGTGGTGCAGCTCGCGCAGCCGTGCGCCGTGCGCTATCGCCGTCGCACCCGGATGTAAGGACTCGCGCCGTGAAAGTGGAAGCAGACCTCGATCTGTGCCAGGGCCACGCGATGTGCTCGCTGGAGGCACCGGACGTCTTCGACGTTCCCAAGCACGGCAAGGTCCGGATCCTGATGGACGACATACCCGAAAAACTCTGCGGCGACGTCCGATCCGCCGTACGGTACTGCCCCACCCGAGCCCTCCGCATCGTCGAGGACTGATCCAGAGGAGACAAGTCATGGCACCCTTCGACCGAGCAGAACTCGACGAGATGATCGAGCGCTGGATCGAGGCCAACAAGAAGGCCGAGGCAGCCGGTGACTGGAAGCCCTTGGCCGACATGTACACCCAGGACGCGACCTACGGCTGGAACTACGGTCCCACGGACGACTTCATGGCCGTCGGGCGCGAGGAGATCCGCGAGCTCGCGCTCGGCCAGGAGATGGCCGGCCTGGAGGGCTGGCAGTATCCCTATCAGCGGTTCGTCGTGGACGAGCGGACCGGCGACGTCATCGGCTTCTGGAAACAGGTCGCCGACGCCACCCGCGACGACGGGTCGCACTACGAGGTGCACGGCTTCGGCGGCAGCTGGTTCCGCTACGGCGGGAACTTCCGATGGTCCTGGCAGCGTGACTTCTTCGACTTCGGGAACGTCTCCCACCTCTTCCTGGAGATGATCACGGGCAACGCCCTGTCCGACGGCATGAACAAGCGGATCGAACGGTCGACCTCGACGAAACGTCTTCCCGGCTGGTATCCGGCCGGACAGGCGCCGGTTCCGCTGTGGTGAGCCCGGTGAACGTCCGCGACTCCTTCGCGGCGCTCTCCCGGGCCGACCTCGCCGTCCTCGTCCCCGAACTGCTCCTGTGCGGTCAGCTCATCGACCGCTCCGGGATGGCGCACCTGATCTCGGCGTTCGGACGGGAGGGAATGACCGAGGTCGCCGTCGAGGAGTGGCAGGCGTCGAGCCCGTGGTACACCCGGCGCATGCAGCGGGCCCTGCGGTACGAGGGCGACGGTGTCGAGACGATCTTCAAGGGGCTGCAACTCGACATCGGCGCGCCCCCGCAGTTCATGGACTTCCGGTTCCGCGTCGACGACCACGACCACGGTGAGTTCCGGCTCGACCACTGCGGCGCGCTCATGGACGTCGAACCGATGGGCGACGCGTACGTGAAGGCCATGTGCCACGACATCGAGGACCCCACGTTCGACGCGACCGCCCTTGCCACCAACCCGCACGCCCGCGTGCGGCCGATCCACCGGCCGCCGCGCCGGCCGGCCGGCCGCCATCCGCACTGCGCGTGGACGGTGACGATCGACCCGTCGCACGTTCCGCCGCAGGCCGCGCCCCACACCGAGGCGATCGGGCGTACCGCGGCCGTCGCAGTGGAACTCAGCGCGATCGACCCGGCGGACGAGGGACTCGGCGACTATTCCGGGCCCCTGCTCTCCGACCTGCGGTTCGCGGACTTCTCGCACTCGGCCCTGGTGCGGATCGCGGAGGAGGTGTGCCTGCAGCAGCATCTGCTCACACTGGGTTTTCTCATCGGCGTGCGCAAACGCACGGACGAGGACGCCGCGCTGGCCCTCACCCGCAAGCAGTTGACCGGCATCGCCGGGCTGGCGTCCGAGCGGATACGCGACGCCCTCGGCCTGCCGCGCGACTTCGAGGGACTGGCGACGGTGCTGTCGGTCCACCCCGTGTTCGCGCCGAGGCAGTACGTCCAGCGCGACATCCGGTGGGAGCCGGACAGGCTGCGCCTGCGCCTCGGGCGAGCCGGGGGTGCCGACGCGGACGGGTCGTGGCCGACTCTGGTCGACGGGCACCACCTCGAGCCGCTGCAGGCGCTGGTGCGCGGCGTCGACCCGCACTTCACCGCGCACGTGGTGTCCGAGGACGCACACGCGCTCACCGTCGAGGTGATCCGCCACGCCGAACCCGCGAAGGAATGCGGCGAGGTGGCGATCACCCGCTTCAGCACCGGTGCGAACTTCACGTTCGCCGACCGCGGAATCCCCCTGCCGCTCACCGTCGTCTGAGCGTCCCATCCATTCCCACCCCCACCCCCACGCGCCCCCAGGTGAGCGAATGTATCGTTCTGTCGGCCTGAGAAGGTGAGCGATACATTCGCTCGGGTGGCTGCGTGCAGTCAGGGTGGGCGGCAGTTCCCTTCTCTACCAAGGGATGACGCTGCAGCCCGACGGTGAGCGTTTCGCGCAGAGTGTGTCGTCGCGCATCGACTACGACCTGCTCGCCACCGAACACTTTCCCCGCGTGGCGCGGACGCTGCGCCTGCAGACCATCCCCGACGATCTGCTGAACCACGAGCGCTACCGCTCGTCGAGGCAATTCCTCGACCGGGTCGCCGAGGAGGGCTTCGAGCCACTCCGTGTGCCGATGCCCATCGACTGGGAGTTCGCCCGGCGGGAGCTGGCCGGCGAACTGGCGCCGTCGTACACCAACGGCGACCTGATCTACGGCGTGAACAACGGCGGCAAGTTCTCCGTCGACGTGACGTACCTGGCGGAGGCCGAGGCCACGGGTTACGTCCGCATCGAGACGCTGCACCGGGTCCACGACATCGAGCGCGGACGGGACGGCACGCGGATCGCGCATACGGACCGGATCTCCACGGACTGTGTGGTACTCGAACGCAAGCGCATCGTCGCCGACGCGCTGTTTCTCGGTGCCGGATCACCAGGTACCACAAGGCTTCTCGTCAAGGCGCTCGCGAAGGGTCTGATCCCGGATCTGCCCGACGCCGTGGGAACGGGATGGGGCAACAACGGAGACCGCGTGTTCTCGGTGACGACCACGCTGCTCGGTCCGGGTGCATGGCAGGGCGGTCCCGCGTGCGTCGGCTTCAAGGACCTCGGGAATCCGGCCGGTCCGCTCATGATCGTCACCGGCCCGGTGCCGTTCCCGGCCGACCTGCTTCTGAGCACCCCGAACCGGCCGAATGTCACATGGGTTCGATTCGATTGAACCCATGTGACATTCGGCCACACAACGGGATTCGGGAACGCTCAGTTCTCGGCGGCGGCGACGCCGGCGCGACGGCCGAAGAAGCTGCTGTCCCCGAGCGACGTGCCGCTCGCGTAGCCCCCCGCACACACGCCGGAGGTGCACCGGCCCGCGGCGAACAGGCCCGGGATCGGTTCGCCCGAGACGTGCAGGACCTCCGAGTTCACGGTGGTGCGCAGGCCGCCGAGGGTGAAGCCCGCGGTGCAGTTGCGCAGGTCCAGGGCCGCGACGGGGGTGCCGATCGGCGTGACCCACTCCGGCTTCTTCCCGAGGACGGGATCGGTGCCGGCCACGGCGTGCCGGTTGTACACCTCGACGGTGGCCTGCAGCGTGCCCTCCGGCAGGCCCATGTCGGATTCGAGTTCGGCGACGGTCTCCGCCGCCCACTTCGGCGGGAACCGGAAGTACGGGGTGGAACTCGTCGTCGTGCAACCTTCCTCGTATGCCGCCTCGTCGATGATCAGGTACGCCTGGTTGTCGTTCTCGAGGAGGGTGAGCTGCCCGATGCGTCCCGGGTAGGTGTCCTCGGGAACGTACCGCTGGCCGCGGCCGTTGACGAGGATGCCGCGCGCCATCAGCTGCGGGTCGGCGAAGAACGCCACCTCGGTGGCGTTCATGTGCGCGAGGTCGGCGCCGAGGGCCTGGGCCATCCGGATGGAGCAGCCGTCGTGCTCCTCGATCGCGGCGCCCGGGCGGCCGATCAGCTGCGGGGCGAACGAGGTGACCATGGCCTCGTTGTAGGCGAAGCTGCCGGTGGTGAGCACGACGCCGCGCCGCGCCCGCACGAAGACCTCGTTCCCGTACTTCTTGGCGGCGATCCCGACGACCCGGTCCGTGTCGTCGACGATCAGCCGCTGCGCCCGGATGTCGAAGACGGATGTCACGCCGAGGGATTCTGCCGTCTCGGCGAGCGGCTTCATCAGCATGTACCCGCCGCCCTGCTCACCGGTGCGCTTGTTGCTCATCTGCGGCACATGGCCGCGCGGGGCGGGTGTGGCGATCTCGTTGAACGGCGCGGAGTTCTCGCCCCCCGAGTACATCAGACCGTCGTCACCGGGGATCTCCCATCCGGGCTCGCCCCAGAACGCCGGTTTGAAGACCACTCCGTTGTCGGTGAGCCAGTGGTAGTGCTCGACGCTGCCGTCGCAGTATTCCGAGATCTTGGCCTCGTCGGCGCCGGGGCCGAGAGCGGCGAGCATGAATCTCTTCATGTTCTCCGGGGTGTCCTCGAACCCGAGCTCGCGCTGCAGCGGGGTGCCGCCGCCGAGGTAGACGATTCCCCCGGACAGGGAGGCGGCACCGCCCCAGCCGCCGGTGCGTTCGAGGATCAGCACGTCGGTGCCGGCCCGCGCGGCCTCGATGGCGGCCGAGACGCCGGCGATGCCGTAGCCGGCGACGACGATGTCGGCTTCGTGGTCCCAGGCGGTGACCTCTGCGGCACGGAGCGGGCGGAAGGGAGCTGTGGTCATGGAGGTGTTTCCTTCTCGGTCGTGACCGTCAGCGGGTCGGTTCCAGCGTGGCGGCGAGCTTGTCCAGGTAGGCGAGGATCTCGTCCTCCGAGCGGTCGGGCAGGCCGAACATCACTTCGGTCACGCCGAGGTCGCGCCACTGCTGGAGCTTGGCGGGGTCGGGCCGGCCGGCGAGGACGACGATCTCCGGGGCGCCGGCGCGGCCGGCCTCGGCCCAGGTGGCGCGCAGCCGCTCGACGTTGTCGTCGATGTCGCGTTCGATCGGGGTGGTGATCCAGCCGTCGGCGGAGCGGGCGATCCACGCGAAGGTGCGCTCGCTGCCGCCCGCGCCGATCAGCACCGGTGGGCGGGGCTGCTGGATCGGCTTGGGCCAGGCCCAGCTCGGGCCGAACGAGACGAACTGCCCGTCGTAGGAGGCTTCCTCCTCGTTCCACAGCGCCTGCATCGCCTCGAGGTATTCGCGCAGGGCGGTACGCCGCTTGCCGGGAGGTACGCCGTGGTCGGCGAGTTCCTCGGCGTTCCAGCCGAAGCCCGCGCCGAGGACGACGCGCCCGCCGGAGAGGTGGTCGAGGGTCGCGACGGTCTTGGCCAGCGTGATGGGGTCGTGCTCGAGGGGCAGGGCGACCGAGGTGCCCAGCCTGATGGTCGAGGTGACGGCCGCGGCGAGTCCGAGGGCGACCCACGGGTCGAGGGTGCGGCGGTACCGGTCGTCGGGCAGCGTCGCGTTGCCGGTGCCGGGGTGTGCGGATTCGCGGCGCACGGGGATGTGGGTGTGTTCGGGGACGTAGAACGAGTCGAAGCCGCGTTCCTCGGCCGCTCGGGCGGCCGTCTCGGGCCGGATACCGCGATCGCTGGTGAACAGGGTGATGCCGTGACGCACGGAAGCTGCCTCCCTACTTGTCGGGTCCCCGCAACTGTAACGCGTTCTAGTGGTTGGTGGAACCCGTTCCAGGCACCTGTCCATTTTTTCGGTCAGGTCCCGGCGCCGGCCCGGGGAAGGCGCACTACGCTGGCGGGCAGGCGTACGAAAGGTGAGGACGATGGCGGAGCCGAGTGCAGCATCCCGAACGAAGGCGCGGTCCGCTTCGCTTCTCGGCGCGGACCTGAAGCCGGCCCAACGCGCCCGCTACCTGAGGATCATCGAGGCCGCGAAGGAACTGGCCTCCGAGGGCGGATACGACGCGGTCCAGATGCGTGCCGTCGCCGAACGGTCGGGCGTGGCGCTGGGCACCGTGTACCGCTACTTTCCGTCCAAGAACCACCTGCTGGTGGTGGCGATGGTGCTGCTGTTCGAAGATCTGAGCAACAGGTTCGGCGACACCGACATCCCCGGCGACTCGGCTCACGAACGGATCATGTCGGTGCTGCACGGCTACATCGGCCGGCTCGAGAGCGACCACAACCTCTACGACGCGCTCGTGCGTGCGGCGATGTTCGCGGACGCCTCGTCGTCGGCCGAGCTCGACCGGCTCGGAGCGATCATCACCGGGATGTACGCCCGGGCGGCCGGGGTCGAGGTGGTCAGCGAGCAGCTCCTCAACGCGGTGCACGTGATCGCGGACGTGTGGATGTCGAACCTGGTGAGCTGGGCCGCCGGTCGGGCCACGGCGGATCAGGTGATGGCGCACATGGACAGCGTGGTGCGGCTCGTGTTCGACCGGCTGGAGAAGCTGCAGGCGATCGGCTGACGCGGCCGCTGCGTCCGGGGCGCGCATGCGCGCCCCGGACGCGACGGATCAGGCGGGAACCTCCACGATGCCCACGGTCGGGAGGAAGAAGCACGACGTCTCGCCGTTCTGCACCGTGCCGAACACGGCGGCCAGGACAGTTCCCGAGCCGGTCGCGACCGGTGCCGCGCGGACTCCGCCGAGCGGGACCGCGCCGGCGAAGAAGTTCTGCACCGCGGCGGCGACGAGGGGCTTGGCGAACTCGGGCAGGCCGCCGGGCACGGCGAGGGCTGCGGCCTCGGCGATGGTGCCCATGGGCACGAACCCGCCCTGGAAGGTGTTGACGTTGAACCAGGCGACCTGCATGCCGGTGGTGTTCCCGCTGTCCTTCTCGACGCCCATGGGCACGAAGGCGAACAGGGTTTCGCCGGGATCGACGGCATTGACGGGACCGACCATCGGGATGTTCAGGTTGGGCCACGGGCCGGGAGCCGCGCCGGCGACGGCGGGGGCGATACCGAGCGGCAGGCTGCCGCCCTCGGTGCAGAAGGGCGCGCCGGTGGGGTAGAGGAACGGTTCGATGCCGAGGCCGCGCAGGAACTCCACGGCGTCCTCGTAGGCGGAGAGCGGCGAGTTCTCGGCGACGTCGGTGGCACCGCCGCGGGCGGAGCCGATGGCCTCGGCGGCGGCGAGCGCGAGCGCATCGGCGCCCGGCTGGGCCCGGAGCGTCTCGAGGGCGCCGAGGAGCGGGTCGGGCGCCGGCGCCGCGGCGACTGCGGGGTCCGCGGGGGGTTCGGCGGCCGCGACGGTCGGCAGCGCCAGAGCAGCGGCCACGGTGAGGGAGGCTGCGGCGGTGAGCCGGCGCAGCCTGCGCCGGGTGGTCCTGGTGGTCATGCTTCGCTCCTGTACGTGGTCGGAACCGGAACACCCCCCGCCCCGGAGTCGTGCGACGGCTCCGGGGCGGAGACCCATGGGTCTGGTGTTACTCGTGTGACTCATGGTGTTGGTGGGATCTAGCAGACCACAGGAAGAACAGACCGGCCAGTCCGGCGCGGCGTGGCGTTATTCAAACGAAACGAGTTGTGGCCGGTTCGAGACCGGACATTTCAGTCGTGGTGGGGTTCAACCGGCGTCTGCCCCGAAGTCTCGTCCGGATTCCGGCGCAGATGCAGCAGGCTGACGGTGAGACCGCCCCACACCAGCCCCAGCGCGACGAGCATCATCCCGATCGCAGATCCACTCACAGTCTCTCTCCCGCTTCCGTCGATTCGGTATGCGCCAGCTCGGCGTCGGTCAGGCCCCACGGTGCGAAGGACAATGCCACCGCGATCACGATCACCAGCGCCTGCACGCCCCACCCGAACGTCATGACGAGTGCATCCGGCAGGTCGTTGTAGCCCTCCCGGCTCCGATCCACGATCTCGCTGATCAGCATGTAGCCGAGCACGATGGGGGTGAGGACGCCGGCGAAGACCCGCCAGAGCAGGCCTACCCGGAACGACGACACCGAGTTGAGATGGTCCTGCAGTTCGGGCAGCCGGCGCAGCCCCCACGCGAGCACCACGAGCGTCGCGAAGGCGACCCCGACGATGCCGAACTGGTTGGCGAAGCGGTCGACCACGTCGAGGGTGTTCAGGCCGGTGGTGGTCGGGAACAGCAGCAGCGAGGTGACGCTTGCGACGCCACCGACGATCAGGACCGCCGGCACGCGGGTGAGGCCGGTCTTGTCCTCGACGGCCGACACGCATACCTGGATGATGCTGATCAGCGACGTGAAACCCGCGAAGACGAGCGAGCCGAAGAACAGCAGGCCGAACAGGGAACCGCCCGGCATCTCCGAGACGATCGTCGGGAACGCGATGAACGCCAGCCCGATACCGCCGCTGACCACCTCGTCGACGGCGACGCCCTGCGCCTGTGCCATGAAGCCGAGCGCCGAGAACACGCCGATTCCGGCGAGGATCTCGAAGCTCGAGTTCGAGAAGCCGACGACGAGACCGGAGCCCGTGAGGTTGGTCCGGTGCTTGAGGTACGACGAGTAGGTGACCATGATGCCGAACGCGACGGACAGCGAGAAGAAGATCTGCGCGTAGGCGGAGATCCACACCCCGGTGTCGGTCAGCGCCGACCAGTCCGGCCGGAAGAACGCGTCGAGACCGGTGGCGGCGCCGTCGAGGGTCAGCGCCCGCACCACCATGCCGGCGAACAGCACCAGCAGCAACGGCACGAAGAACCGGTTCGCCGCGCCGATGCCGCGCTGCACGCCCAGACCCAGGATGACGAGCACCACGAGCCAGATCCCGAGCAGCGGCCACGCCACGCCCGGGACGAAGTCGAGGCCGAACGTGGCGTCCGCGTTCATCTGCAGGAAGTCCTGCAGGAAGAAGGTCTCCGCGTCGTCGCCCCATGCCTGCGTGGCCGAGAAGAACGTGTAGCGCAGCGCCCACGCGATGATCACCGCGTAGTACACGCCGATGACGAAGCAGATGCCCACCTGCCACCAGCCGAGGCTCTCGGTCGCGCGCTTGAGGCGGTGGAACGCCAGCGGCGGCGACCCGCGGAACTTGTGACCGATCGCGTAGTCGACGAACAGCAACGGGATGCCCGCGGTCAGCAGGGCCACCAGATACGGCACGATGAACGCACCGCCGCCGTTCTCGTACGCGATGTACGGGAAACGCCAGATGTTGCCCAGCCCGACCGCCGAGCCGATGGCGGCGAGAATGAACACCGACCGGCCGGACCAGACCTCTCTCTTGCGCACCGCTGCGTCCTCTGTCACTGACGTACCTTTCCTCGGTTACAGACTGTCGACGCTAGCGCCCCCGCGGCTGCCTCGCGGCTGATCCGGGAGGGCGGACGCGGTGTGTCGGAGCGGAGCTCAGTCCCGCCACAGTTTGTCGAGTTCCGGACCCGGTTCCTCGTCCGGCGGGGCGCCGCGGTAGCGCAGGGCGAAGATCACCCAGCCGATCGACGCGATCATCAGGAAGCTCACGAGCCGGTATACGACGACGGCGGCCAGGGCCTGCGCGCCGGTCATCCCGCTGGCCGTCAGCGCGGGCACGAGCACGGCGTCCATCACCCCGAGCCCGGCCGGCAGGAGGGGGATTGCGCGGCTGGCGGCGGTACCGGCGGCGTACGCGACGGCGATACCGGCCAGGCTGGGCTTGCCGCCGATCGCGTACGCGGCGAAGGCGAGGCACGCACCGTCGCACAGCCAGTTGAACAACGACCAGCCGAACGCGCGCGCGGCGTGGGTGCGGTCGAGCTGGACCGCCTGGAGCTGCGCCACGATCCGCTTCCAGGCGCGGGCGCCGGCCCGCGCGGGCTTCTTGCGCAGGCGGTTCACGCCGCGCAGCGCGATGATGCCGATCGACTCGAACGCATCCGGCCGGCTTGCCGCGTACTGCACGAGCACCACGAACGCCGCGAATCCGCCGAGGGAGAAGATGAGCGAGAACGGGTTGGTGGTGGCACCGACGAGCAGCGCGCCGACCAGACCGAGCAGCGCCAGGCCCGCGGCCTGCAGCAGACCGGCCATCACCAGCTGCCAGGTGGAGACGACGGGGCTGGCCCCCCACTTGCGCATCTGCCGGTAGGTGAAGGTGGTGGCCACCACGGGTCCGCCGGGCAGGGTCACGCTCATCGAGTTCGCCGCGTACGCCACCGACAGGGACTGGCGCTGCGTCACGGTGACCCCGGCCGCGGACAGCAGGGTGCGCTGTACCCGGGCAAAGCTCGACATCTCGGTCAGCGCGGCCAGGATCGCCGCGCCCACCCACCACCAGCGCAGGTCGCCGAGGCTGCCGACGCTGGTCTTCAGTTCCGGCCAGACGAGAACGACCTCCACGGTGAGGACGACGACGAGCACGAGGCCGAGCAGCCACTTGAGGCGCCGGCGCCGGGTCGGCGACATTCCGCCGTTGCCGTTGCCGTTGCCGTTGCCGTTGCCGTTGCCGTTGCCGTTGCCGTTGTCTCTTCCGTGGCTCGGGGTGTGGTCGTGTTCGCCCACGGACGCGCCCCCGTTCTCACCCGCATCGGTCATGTGGTTGTGGGCCAGTTCGCCAGCGTCTTCCGGTACAGGTCCTCGACCTCCGCGACCCGTGTGCCGAGCTCCTCGAGGGTCCAGTCGCTCACGTCGATGGGATCGAGGACCACCACGTCGACGGTTCCCGGCCGCAGCACCGTGGAGTGCTTCCACAGCACCTCCCCGGCGTTGCGGATCACCACCGGCACGATCGGCACGCCCGCCTGCATCGCGATGTGGAACGCGCCCTTCTTGAACCGGCCGATCTCCGGGGTCAGGGAGCGGGTGCCCTCCGGCGCGATGATCACCGAGGTGCCCTCGCGCAGCGTGTCGACCACAGGACCGAGTGCGGCCTTCGCCTGCTCGGTGTTGGCCCGGTCCACGAACGCCGCACCGACGAAGCGGAGCACCAGCCCGAACAGCGGGTCGCTGGCCATCTCCTTCTTCGTGACCCCCGTGAAGCTGTGCCGCAGCACCCGCGCCATGATCACCGGATCGAGCTGGCTCTGATGGTTGAAGATGAACACCGCGGGGCGATGTGACCAGGCGTTGGCCTCGTTCCGAATGTTCACGTCGATGCCGGCGAGCGCGAGGGGCACCTCGCCGGTGAGGGTGGCGATCGAGTCGAGCGCCACCTTCTTGTTGCGGTTGAGCAGGCCGAGGCCGACGCCCGTCCACACCGAGCCGAACAGTCCGCCGTACGCCGCGAGGGTGCGGATCACCTCCTTGGTGCCCGGCGTTCCGCGCGGCCTGAATCGCAGGATCGGCCAGCCTTGCTCGGCGGCGGTGCGCTCGAGGTTCCGGTCCGGATTGGTCGGCGTCGGATTGCCCATCGTGGCGAGGAAGTCGGCGTCCTCGCCCCCGTTGGAATACGTGTAGCTCTGCTCGCGATCGATGTTGTTCGCCTCCGCGAACGCCACCACGGCCTGCGCTTTACCGCTGCGCCACAACGACTTCCCGTCCACACGGCCCGTGAGCACCCCGTCGCGCACCTCGAGGGGGCTGAACAGGACGTGCTCGACGCCGAGCGCATCCGCCGTCGCCTGGATCTGGTAGCGCGACGCCGAGGACGCGATCACCACCGTGTGCCCCGCCGCCTGATGCGCCCGGATGAGCTGCCACGCCTCGGGATAGATGTGGCCGGCGATCGTGGAGGCGAACAGCCGGCGCCCGATCTCGTACAGCTCCTCCTCGGTGTGCCCGCCCCACGCCTTGAACGCCACCGCGACGAACCGCTCGAAGTCCGCCTCGGTGTCGTGGCCGCGCAGGCCGTTGAGCATGGTTGCGGCGAGTTCGGCGGCGCCGACCTTCCCGGCGAGCAACCGGTCGCGGAAGAAGTGCAGACCGGAGAAGCCGTGGACGATGGTGCCGTCGAAGTCGAAGAATGCCGCGATCTCCGGACCCTTCGGCCCGGTACGCACGCGCTCGAGCGCTTCCTCGAGGATCACCGCTCCGCCTTTCTGTTGGATACGTCGAGAGACTCGGCGAGCCGGACCCGCTCACCCACCGCCAGCAGCTGTGCCGCGAACTCCTCCCGCTTCTGCCGAATCTCCTCGCCCCCACGTTCCAGCAGCCCGCGGTTGGCGGCAAGCTGTAACGCCGTCGTGAACAGTTCCGACGAGACCGATTCGGGTCCGAACAGCCGGCCCTGCAGCAGCATCTGCCGGCCGACCGCGACGCACTCGTCCAGGAACGCCGTGCGGTCGACCTGCAGGGACGGGTCGCGCCGCGCGAGCCGCTCGGCGACGACGAGCTGCGCGTCGAAGAAGGACCGCAGAGCTCGGTGCACCATGAAGAACCCGGTTTCGAGGAGCGCGGCCAGCGCGAGTTCCACGTCCGGCAAGGCGTTGCGCCAGGACGGCATCAGCAGGGCGATCTCGTCGCGCATGTCGGCCTCGAACCGGTCCCGGTCGGGGAAGAAGAACTCGAACTTGAGCAGGTCGCGCGCCGCCTTGGCCTCCTCCCACGCCGCCCGCACCGGGTCGAGGCCCGGATTGGCGTGCGCGTGGAGGATGGCCAGTTCCATCAGGGCACGGTTGACGAACCAGTGCACGCCGCTGTTGCGATAGAACGCCGCGACCAGGTGCTGCCCGGGCTGGATCGCGTAGACCGGCTCGTCCCCGCCGGCGTAGGTGGTGACCACACCGGCATCGCTCAGCGAGGCGAGGACGTTCGCGAGGCCGCCCTCGATGTCGAGGACGCCGAGTTCGCCCTGGGGTATCCCGCGGGCGTCGATGTACCGGCGCACCGGCGCGATCACCGCCCGCACCTCGTCCAGGGTCAGCGCCCGGTCCCGGACGCCGAGCAGAGCGAGGGTGACCAGGCAGTTCACCGTGACCGGGGTGTGGCAGTTGATGCCCACGGCCACCTCGAACGCGACCTTCTGCAGCGCCTTGCGGCTGCGCTCGCTCCCGGGCTCGGCCGGCTCCCCGGACAGCTCGGGGTCACCGCTCGTGGCGAGCTGCGAACGCATCGACAGCGGTTCGCCGAACCGCACGTACACGTTGCCCGCACGGCGCCGCTGATTGCGCGCGTACCGGGCCAGCCAGGCCAGGCCCTCGGGCTTCTTCTGGGCGCCCGTCTGTTCGGCCGCGACGGCCGCGACCTCGGCGAGCCCCTCGTAGGTGATGGACACCGGCACGAGCATCGCGTCCTCGACCCGGCCGCTCCGGATGGCGTTGGCCACATAGTTGAGCAGGCCGTAGCGGGGCGCGCGGAGTTTGCCGGTGCGGGTGCGGCCACCCTCGAAATACCATTCGAGGTTGAACCGCTTGGTCAGCAGATACGCGAAGTACTCCTCGAGCGCCGCCTTGTAGACGGCGTCGTCGCCGAAGCTACGGCGGATGAAGACGGTGCCGGTGCGCCGGGCGATCGGGCCGATCGGCCAGAACGTCAGGTTGGCGCCACCCATGAGGTGGTTCCGCGGAAAATCGTTCCGGGCCAGCACGTCGCCGAGCACGAACGCGTCCGCGTAGGACCGGTGCGACGGCAGGAACACCAGCGGATACCGCCGGTTGACGTCGCGCAGGCTCCGCAGCCCGGACTCGTCGGCGTGCACGGTCCACGCCGCGGAGTGCAGCGGGCGCATCATCTCGGTGAACAGGTCGGTCACCAGCCGGGACTGGACGGCGACGAGTTCCCCGAGGGCGGACGTCGCTCGTACCCGGACCTCCTCGGGCGCGATGTTGTGCTCGGTGCTGATCGCGTCGAGCCGCCGCCGGAACGACGCCGAATCCATGATCTGCTCCGCCACCAGCCTCGGCACCTTGTACCGGTCGCCGATGACGGCACGCTCGGCCCGGTCGAGGCCCACCACCGCGCGGTGCGTCACGAACCGGGCGAACGACTCGGGTGCCGGGTCGCCGTCCTCGGCCAGGTGCCGGGCCCGCAGCTCGCTCAGCCGCGCCGGCTCGGCGAGAACGATCCGATACCGGTCGGGGGACCGCCCGACCAGCCACTTCTGCAGGAGCCGGTTCGGACTGCGCGGGTTGGTCAGCGCCACGACGTCGGAGAACCGGACCCGGCGCTCGCCGTCCCGGGCCTCCGGCAGCCACACCACCCCGACGGGGAGCACGAGGGGATCGTCGTCCCGGTTCACGAGATCGCGCGCGAGCCGGCGCGGGTCGAGTTCCATCTCCTCGACCGGTCTGTCGGCGCGGTACTCCTTCGGCACCCGGTCCGACCGCAGCCAGCTCGCGATCAGCTTGCGCTCGATCGGTGTCGTCGTCTCGGCGACGACCACCGTCGGTTGTCTCCCGGATTCCGAGCCTCGCCCGTTCGTGCTCATGTCACCCCATTCCCGGATAGCCCGAGTGAAACGTACCGCGTCTCCGGCACCGGCTCCGGTGCAACCACACGAGAGACCTTCGGCACTTCTGCCGGCGCGCGATCCGGTCCACCCTGAGGCAAGGTGGGCAGCGTACCGACGTTCGACAAGCCTCATCGGGGAGGAACTCCGTGACCGGCACCGACCGATCCGAACCCGCATACGCGGCGATCCGCGAGACCCACACCTCGGTGGTGTTCTTCGTCGGGGGCCGCGTGCACAAGCTCAAGAAGCCACTCGATCTCGGGTTCCTCGACAACCGGACCCGGCAGGCGCGGGAGCGGGCCTGCCACCGTGAGGTCGAACTCAACCGGCGTCTCGCCCCGGACGTCTACCTCGGCGTCGCCGACGTGCACGGGCCCGACGGGCAGGTGTGCGAGCACCTCGTCGAGATGCGCCGGCTGCCCGACGACCGGCGGCTCGCCGCGCTGGTGCAGCGGGGCGAGCCCGTCGCCGGGGTCGTCACCGCCGTCGCGCGGCAGGTCGCGGCCCTGCACGCCGCGTCGCCGCGCGATCCGGCCATCGATGGGGGCTCCCCGAGAGGAAAGGCAGGCATGAGCGCCGAGGTCGCATCGGACACCCGGATCGAAGCCGGGACCGGCAGCCGCACGCTG